>DASYAP010000031.1:0-3809 GCA_036501265.1 Solirubrobacteraceae bacterium
CCCGTGTTCCATGGCGAAAGCAGCTACCGATCCGACGACCGCTGCCTGAACGACTTCAAGAAGACAACCATCACGTTCAGCGTAATCGCACCTGTTGACTGTCAGAGACGGACCGCGACACCCCAATCCACCGGCGATCCCAGCGCCAAACTCACCGATCAGCCCGCAACGAACCCAGTTTGGGAATCCGAGCTAACCGCCGACAACGACGCTGCCGCATCGGTCGGATAGGCCCGGGCCCATTGCTGGACCCGGGCCCTCCTCAGAACCGGTTACGTTGAATTCCACGTAACCGGTTGTATGTCCCGCGAACGGTTATGTTGAGTACCGGCTCAGCTGGCGGTGTTTCTCCTGCTCAGCTCGATTTGGCGGGGTGATTCCTTCAACATAATCGTGGCCGTCCTGTCGAGGCTTCACGGAGTGGTGTTCCGTGATCCGATTGGAGGCAGCGATGGGCAAGAAGGTGTGGTTCCCGGTGGTGTCCGGGCCGTTGGCGCCGTTCGCGGCGGGGTTCGAGTCGTGGCTGCGTGCTCGGTCCTATTCATCGTCGGCGACGGCGAACAGGCTGTGTCAGCTCGATCGGCTCAGTCGCTGGCTCGAGCGCGAGGGCCTGACCGCCGGCGAGCTGAGCGATGCGCGGGTAGCGGAGTTCGCGAGTTCGCGTCGTGACACGGGGCTGGTGACGTGGACTTCGCCGCAGAGCGTGGCGCTCGTGCTGGCGTACCTGCGGGAGATCGGCGTGATCGAGACGCCAGCAGCGATGGTCGCGAGCGGTCCGCTGGAGGGGCTGCTGGCCGATTACGGTCGCTATCTGCGGGTCGAGCGGCGTTTGGCGGAGCACACCGTCCGTGATGCGTATCTCCCGGCTGCGCGTTTGTTCGTGGCTGGCCGGGAGGGTCTGGACGGGCTTGGGCTGGAGCGGCTCTCAGCGGCGGATGTGAGCGTATTCCTGGTCGCGGAGTGTCCGAAGCGCAGCGTGACAGGCGCGCGGGATCTCGCGAGCGCGTTGCGGTCGTTTCTGCGTTACCTGCATCTCGTCGGGGTGATCGAGGCGCCGCTTCAGTGGGCGGTCCCGTCGGTCGCTGATCTGCGTGATCGCACGTTGCCGCGCGGCCTCGAGCCGGCGGCGGTCCGCAAGCTGCTGGCGTCATGCGACAGGCGGAGGACGATCGGGCGACGGGATTACGCGATCCTTCTGTTGATGTCGCGGCTGGGGCTGCGTCGTGGCGAGGTCGCCGCGATTCAGTTGGAGGACATCGACTGGCGTGCCGGGTTGCTGCTCGTTCGCGGCAAGGGTTCCCGGCAGGATGTGTTGCCGTTGCCGGTCGACGTTGGTGAAGCGCTGGTGTCGTATCTGCGCCGCCGCCCGCGGTGCGAGAGCCGGGCCCTATTCGTGCGGATGACAGCACCGCTCCAGAGGCTCGCGCCGCACACGATCTCGTGGATCGTCCGCGAGGCGTGCACCCGGGCGGGGCTTCCGCGCGTCGGTGCGCATCGCCTCAGGCATACCGCGGCGACCGAGATGCTCCGGCAGGGCGCGTCACTGGCGGAGATCGGCCAGGTGCTGCGCCACCGCGAGCAGAAGACCACCGCCGTATACGCCAAGGTCGACCGCAGCGCGCTGCGCGCGCTCGCGCGGCCGTGGCCGTCGCAGGAAGGCGGTGTGGCATGAGCCCGCTTCGGGACGCGCTGGCTGACTATCTACGCCTGCGTCGCCAGCTCGGGTTCGAGATGCCCCAAGACGGCCGACTGCTGCAAGGGTTCGTGGACTTCCTCGAGCAGGCGGGCGCCGAGCGGATCACCACCAAGCTCGCGCTCGAGTGGGCACGCATGCCGACCGGGGTGCATCCGCACTATTGGCGTCAGCGGCTCTCGGTCGTGCGTGGGTTCGCGCGGCATCTCGCGACGATCGACCCTGCGAGCGAAATTCCCTCCAAGGACCTGCTGCCCGGCCATCGCCCGCGGATCGCGCCATACATCTACACCGAGCAGGAGATCACAGCGCTGATCGCGGCCGCTGGGCGGCTCAGCCCGCCGTTGCGCGCCGCGCGGCACCAGACGCTGATCGGGCTGCTGGCGGTCACCGGGATGCGCCCCGGGGAGGCGCTCGCGCTCGACCGCCACGATGTCGATCTCCACCACGGCCTGGTGCACGTCCGCGCCGGCAAACAGAAGAAACAACGCGAGGTGCCGCTGCACCCCAGCACGGTCACCGCGCTTCGCAAGTATGCCCGGCTGCGCGACGCACGCTTCCCGACGCCGGCCACGCCAGCGTTCTTCATCGGCGCCCGCGGCCGGCGGGTCCCTCGTGGGGAGCTCAACCGGACGTTCACCCAGCTGATCGGGGAGGTCGGCCTGGACGGCTGCGGCACCCGCGCGAGACCCCGCCCGCATGATCTTCGTCACGCCCTGGCCGTTCGCACGCTGTTGGACTGGTTCGAGGCCGGCGAGAACATCGACCGGCGGTTGCCGCTGCTCTCCGCGTTCCTCGGGCATGTCGACCCGGCCAGCACATTTTGGTATCTGGAGGCGGTCCCCGAGTTGCTCGAGTTGATCAGCCGCCGGCTGGAGCGACTGCCCGAGGTGCTCTCATGACCGCGCTCGCGCCCGCGCTTCAGGCCTGGTTCACCGAGCGTCTGATCACCCAGCGCAACTCGAGCCCGGAGACGATCGCTGCCTACCGCGACGCGTTCCGGCTGCTGTTGCGCTTCGCGCATGAGCAGACCGGCAAGCAGCCGTTCGAGCTCGACATCAACGATCTCGACGCGCCGATGATCGGCGCGTTCCTCACGCACTTGGAGGACGACCGCGGCAACAGCATCCGGACCCGCAACGCTCGCCTCGGCGCGATCCACTCCTTCTACCGCTACTGCGCGCTGGAGCACCCCGAGCACGCGCACACGATCGCCAGAGTGATGGCGATCCCGACCAAACGATACGAGCGCAACACCGTCAACTACCTCGACCTCGACGAGATCACGGCGCTGCTCGCCGCGCCCGACACACGCACCTGGCTCGGCCGGCGTGACCACGCGCTGCTGGCGCTCATGATCCAGACAGGTGTCAGGGTCTCCGAGCTCACCGGACTGCAAGTCGGTGACGTTCACCTCGGCACTGCGGCGCACATCCGGGTCTTGGGCAAGGGGCGGAAGAGGCGCGCCACAACCCTGACCGAAGAGCTCGTCAAGGTCCTACGCGCCTGGATCAAAGAACGCCACGGCCAGCCCGAGGACCCGCTGTTCCCGACCCGCCAAGGACGACCGCTCAGCCGTTACACGATCGGCGTCGTGGTCTCCAAGCACGCCGCGGCCGCCAACTGCCCATCACTGAAGGCCAAGCGGGTGACCCCGCACACGCTCCGGCACGCCAACGCGATGTTGCTCAGAGCCAAGGGCGTCGACATCGCCACGATCGCGCTTTGGCTCGGGCACGAAAACATCCAGACCACCCGAATATACGAGCACGCCGACCCGAAACTCAAGGAGCAAGCGATCGCCCGGACCGCCGCGCTCGGGACCAAGCCCGGGAGATACCGCCCATCCGACACGCTCCTCGCGTTCCTCGACGGGCTATGACTATGTTGCACGCATCGCCCGCAGAAATCCCGCTGAGCAGGAGAAACACCGCCAGCTGAGCCGGTACTCAACATAACCGTTCGCGGGACATACAACCGGACTGGCACCTTTCAATGCATCCGGCTCAAGCAAGCGGCGCAGGTCTGGTGTCGATCATGCCCAACGATCTGATGCCCGAAGGCAGCGGGTCGTCCGCGGGTCCACTCACCGCGGCCAATGGTCGTGGTGTCTAGT
>DASYAP010000032.1:0-6018 GCA_036501265.1 Solirubrobacteraceae bacterium
GGTCCCGGCATGGGCGCAGCTACGCGTCAGCGCACGGGAGAGCGCTCGCAGACGCCAGCCCTGGACCACTTCGGTCGTGACCTCACGGCCGAGGGCAAGGCCGGCCGGATCGATCCCGTGATCGGCCGCGAGCGCGAGATCGAGCAGGTGATTGAGGCGCTCAGCCGCCGGCGGAAGAACAATGCGGCCCTGATCGGTGAGGCCGGCGTCGGCAAGACGGCGATCGCGGAGGGCCTCGCCCTGCGCATCGCCGAGAACACGGTGCCCGAATCGCTGCGCGACGTCCGCATGGTGGCGCTCGACCTGGGCGGAATGATCGCCGGCACCCAGTTCCGTGGCGCGTTCGAACAGCGACTGAAGGCGGCGCTTGAGGAGGTCGTGGCCTCGAATGGTCAGATCATTCTCTTCGTGGACGAGCTCCACACTGTGCTCGGCGCGGGCGCGGCGGAAGGCGCCATGGACGCCGCCAACATGCTCAAGCCGATGTTGGCTGGTGGCGAGCTTCGGATGATTGGAGCGACCACGCTGGCCGAATTCCGCAAGATCGAGCGCGACGGCGCCCTGGCTAGGCGCTTCTCCGCGGTGATGGTGGACGAGCCGTCCGTTCAACACACCGTGGAGATCCTGAACGGACTGCGCCAGCGGTACGAGGAGCATCACCGCGTGCGGATCACCGATGCGGCGCTTGATGCGGCGGCGCGACTGTCGGATCGCTACATCAGCGAGTACCGGCTCCCGGACAAGGCGATCGACCTTCTCGACCAGGCCGCGGCTCGGTTGCGCCTGCGCAGTGCGGACAGCGAGTCCGAGCAGCTCCGCACCGAGCTGGAGGGGCTGGACGCCCAGAAACAGGCCGCCGTCGACGCCGAGGCATACGAGGAAGCCGGTCAGATCAAGCAACGCATCGACGAGCTCGAGCGGCGAGTTGGCGAGCAGGAAGCCCAACCCGGCGAGCCGAGCATGACGGTCAGCGAACAGAACATCGCCGAAGTCGTCGCCGCCCGCACCGGTATTCCCGTGGGCGAGCTGGTTGAACGCGAGCTTGAGCGCCTCGGGAGTCTGGAGGAGGACCTCCACCGCCGCGTGATCGGCCAGGACGACGCCGTGCACGCCGTGGGTGAGACCGTGCGCCACGCGCGGGTGGGCCTGTCCGAACCCGATCGCCCCCTGGGCAGCTTTTTGTTCATGGGTCCGACAGGAGTCGGCAAGACCGAATTGGTCAAAGCCCTGGCCGAGCGGCTTTTCGCGACCGAAAAGTCCCTCGTCCGGATCGACATGTCCGAGTACCGGGAGCCGCATACGGTCGCGCGGCTGATCGGTTCGCCGCCCGGCTACGTCGGGTACGGCGACGGCGGTCAACTGACCGAGCCGGTCCGGAGGCGCCCCTACAGCGTCATCCTGCTGGACGAGATCGAGAAGGCCCACCCGGAGGTCTGGAACGTGCTGCTCCAGGTACTGGACGACGGCCGCCTGACCGACGGCGAAGGCCGCACGGTCGACTTCACCAGCACGGTCGTCGTGATGACCTCGAACCTGGGAGCTGGGCAGGCCAAGCGCCCGATCGGTTTCACCGGTGGCGAGGCAGCCCCGGCCGGAGACCGGATGCTGGCGGCGGCCAAGCGGTCGTTCCTGCCCGAGTTCCTGAACCGGATCGACGAGATCGTCGTGTTTGAGGCGCTGAGCGAGGCGCAGGTGGAGCAGATCGGTCAGCTCATCTGTGAGCAGATCGCGCAGCGCCTGCGGGTGGAGCGCGGCGTGGAGCTCGAGGTGCAGCCGGCGCTGGTCTCTCGGCTGGCGCGGGAGGGGTTTGACGCCGAGTTCGGCGCCCGGCCGCTGAAGCGTCATGTCCGGCGCACGCTGGAGAAGGAGCTGACGCGCGCGATCCTCGACGGACGCATCGCCGAGGGCACACGGGTGGTGGCCAGAGACGCCGAGGACCAGTCAATCGTCCTCGACGTCACCGAACCGGCGCTCGTCTAGTCGCCCGAAACGATCAGTACGTGTAAATGGCGGGGTCCGTGCACGCCCTCTACGCGGTTGAGCTCGATGTCCGAGGTCGCCGACGGTCCCGAGACGAAGGTGACCGGAGAACGGTGCTCGAGCACGCTAGGGGCAATGCGCGCGACCCCCTCGGGGACGATCGCCACCACCTGGTCGACTCTCACCACGCAGATGTGGTGGTCGGGGACCAGGGTGATCGCCCGCCTGCCGGACGCGCCAAGGCCGTCGAGCACGAGCGTGCCCGTCTCGGCGATGGCCGCGGCGCATCCGCTGAGGACCCCGTCGACCTCGTCGAGCTCCGCGGTGCTCAGTCCGTGATCCACGCGCAGCGCTACTCCATCGGGGCGCCAGCCGGCCGGTAGTTCGGGCGGAATCACGAGGCTGCGAATACCAAGCTCGGCACAGACACCTGCGACGGCGCCTGCCAGATCCGCTGACGGCGTTCGGTCGCACGCCGCGCCGTAGTCCCGCAACCGCTCTTCGAACCGCGCGACAAGATCCGACGGCTCGATCGAGACTCGGCGACGGTACTCGCGCGGCACGGCGACGCCGCTGGGCCGCTCATCCGATGGCACGTCGCCCAGCGCACTGCGGATCCGGGCGAGGATCTGCTCGCGGGCTTCGCTCATCTGCACCGTCGCCACCAGTCACGGAAACTCTCGGCGGGCACCGCCGGAAGATCGCGGGCGGTGGTCCACCCATTGAGCGGCCCCGGAAGGTGCTCGATCTTTCCTGAGTGGGCGAGCGCCAGCTGAACCAGCCTTCCGCTGCGCTGCGCAGCCTCATACAGTCGCCGACTAGCGAAGATCCGCGCCATCGCTTGCATCGCGACCTTCTCACCACCCAGTCTCCCGACGAGCCCGCGATCGTGGGCCCGGTGCTCAACTTCGGCGTGCCGCAGGTGCACGAGCACCTCGGGGATGTCGATCTTGACCGGGCAGACCTCATAGCACGCCCCGCACAGGCTTGAGGCGTACGGCAGCGACCCGGCGGCGTCCAGTCCGGACAGCATCGGGGTGAGAATCGCACCGATCGGTCCGGGGTAAGTCGATCCGTATGCGTGCCCGCCGGTGCGCTCGTATACCGGGCAGACATTCAGGCACGCGGAGCACCGGATGCAGCTGAGGGCCTGGCGTCCGATCTCGTCTGCAAGGACGTTCGTGCGGCCGTTGTCGACGAGCACGAGATGAAACTCGCATGGCCCGTCGCCGGGCGTCACCCCGGTCCATAGCGACGTGTACGGGTTCATCCGCTCGGCGGTTGACGAGCGCGGAAGCAGCTGTAGATAGACCTCGAAGTCCTGCCACGTCGGGATCAATTTCTCGATCCCCATGACGGTTATCAGCACGTCGGGCAACGTCGTGCACATGCGCCCGTTGCCCTCTGACTCGACCAACGCGATGGTCCCCGTCTCCGCCACCGCGAAGTTCGCACCGCTGATCCCGACGCGCGCGGCCAGGAACCGCTTGCGCAGATGGCGCCTCGCGGCTTCCGCGAGCGCGGCCGGGTCATCGGGGAGGTCCTGCGGTGCGTCGTCGAGCGCGTGCAGGAAGAGCTCGCGGATCTCCTCCCGGTTCTTGTGAATGGCTGGGACGAGGATGTGAGACGGGGTCTCACCCGCCAGCTGGATGATCAGCTGAGCCAAGTCCGTTTCCCAGGCCCGGATCCCACGATCGCCCAGCGCCTCATTGAGCTTGGTCTCCTCGGTCACCATCGACTTCGATTTAACGACCTCCTTCGCCCCGTGACGGGCCACGAGCTGGCAGACGATGCGGTTGCACTCCTCGGCGTCCCGCGCCCAATGCACCACTCCACCGGCCCGCACCACGGCCGCCTCCAGCGTGAGCAGGTAGTCGTCGAGGTGGCGGAGGACCCGCTCCTTGATGGCGCGTCCGGCCTCCCGCAGCTCCTCCCAGTCGGGCAACTCGCCGACCACCGTGTCGCGCTTGGCGCGGATCGTGCGCGTCGCATGACCGAGGTTGTGCCGCAGCTGACTGTCGGCCAGCGCTTCCGGGGCAGCCTCGTGAAACGGTGGATGATCGGCCGCGTCCACGACGCCGAGCCGTCGCGCGGATGACCTAGTCATGAGCCGCTCTTAGCTTCGGTGGCGGCGAGGACCTCGGCGAGGTGGATGGCCCGCACCCCGGTCCGCTGGCGCGAGAGCGCACCGCCGATGTGCATGAGGCAGGAGTTATCGCCGGCGACGCAGACCTCGGCCCCCGTGTCGAGGATCGTCCTGACCTTGTCTGCGAGCATCGCGATCGAAGTGTCGGCGTTCTTGACCGCGAAGGTCCCGCCGAACCCGCAGCACTCCCTCGCTTCCGGCAGCTCCATGACCTCGATCCCCTTGACCGAGCGCAGGAGCCGCAGCGGCCTGTCGCCGAGCTTCAGCAGCCGCAGACCATGGCAGGTCGGGTGATAGGTCACCCGGTGCGGGAAGAATGCGCCGACGTCGTCTACCCCCAGCCGGTCCACCAAGAATTCCGTGAGCTCCAGGACCCGGGGTCGCAGGGCGTCCACTTCGCGCTGCAATGAGGCATCGCCTGACAGCTGCGCGACGCGACCGTAGTAATCGCGGACCATCCCAACACACGAAGCGGAGGGGGACACCACGAGCTCGGTATCGGCGAACGCCTCCACGAACCGGCGCACCAACGGCACCGTCTCGTTGGCGTAGCCGCTGTTGAAGTGCATCTGTCCGCAGCAGGTCTGCTCCAGCGGGAAGTCGACCCTGACCCCCAAACGTTCGAGCACCGCCACGGTCGCCCGGCCCGTCTGCGGGAACATCGTGTCGTTGAAGCAGGTGATGAACAGCGACACCCGCGGCATCGCTGTTGTCATGCGCGGTGGGTCGCCAGTCGCAAGCCCATTCGCGGGGTCGAGCAGCGGGTTTTTGTCATTCGAACAGCGGTTTGTCATAGTAGCCGCGTGTCCGATCAGGCCACCTCATACGACGTCACCGACATCGAGTTCGATGCCGAGGGAGTCACTCTGCGGGGTTGGCTGTATCGCCCCCGCTCCGATGGCCCGGCCGCCCCGGCTGTCGTCATGGCACATGGCTACAACTGCCTCAAGGAGTTCTATCTCGACAAATACGCTGCGGTAATCGCGAGCGCCGGCCACGTCGTGGTCGCTTACGATCACCGCAACTTCGGCGACAGCGACGGAGAGCCGAGGCAAGAGCTCGACCCTTGGGTGCAGGTACGTGACTATCGTCACGCGATTACCTTTGCGCAAACGCTCGACGGGGTCGATCCCATCCGCATCGGGGTGTGGGGAAGTAGTTACGCCGGCGGTCACGTGCTAGTGGTAGGCGCGATCGACAGGCGGGTCGGGTGTGTGGTTTCGCAGGTGCCGACTATCAGCGGCTGGGAATCCACCTTGCGCAGGACGCCGCCGCAGGCCCTGGCCGGCCAGCGCCAAGCCTTTGACGCCGATCGACACGCGCGCTTCCGCGGAGAATCTCCAAAGATGGTCCCCATGGTCGTCGCTCCGACCGAGGGCGGCGCGGCGTCGCACGCGAGCGCCGACGCGTGGGAATTCTTCACAGGACAGAACGCAGCCGCCGACGATCAGTGGCGCTTTCGCAAGTGGCGCAACGAAATTACGCTGCGGTCACTGGAGCTTTACTCGGAATACGAACCTGGATCGTTCGTCGAGCGGATCGCGCCGACACCGCTGCTGATGATCGTGGGCGACAACGACTCCGTCTGCCCCACCGATCTCGCATTGACGGCTTTCAACCGAGCGCACGAGCCCAAACGGCTCGATCTGTATTCCGGCGGTCACTTCTCCGCCTATACCGATCAGTTCGAGCGTACGGCGAGCGCGGCGGCCAGGTGGTTCACCGAACACCTGCGACCGGTCAAAAAGTAAACGTGCTCGTGAGCCACCACGGCGGCTTTCGCGGCAGCGAGTAGGAACGCCCCGGCAGGACCGAAGCGGTCGCATGCGAGCTGCGCGATGCCTCGCGGTCGCGCCCGTGGCGACCTCGCCGCGCCCTGAGAGCAACGGCAG
>DASYAP010000033.1:0-6281 GCA_036501265.1 Solirubrobacteraceae bacterium
GCGGCCGTCAGGTAGCTGTCGAGGGTGGGGTCCTGGAAGACCAGGCCGATATTGCGCCGGACGTCGTCTCGCTCGCGCACAACGTCGTGGCCGGCGACAGTCGCATAGCCGCTGGTGGGTTTGGCGAGCGTGCAGAGCATGTTGATCGTGGTCGTCTTGCCGGCGCCGTTGGGCCCGAGGAAGCCGAATACCTCTCCCGGGGCAACCTCGAAGTCAACTCCGCGCACGGCCTTGACCTCATCGAAGTTCTTGGTCAGCCCGTGGACGGCGATCGCGGGCTCTTGTGTGGGGCGGCCGTTGGTCTGGCGCTCATCATGTTCCGAGATCATTTGTGCCACAAATAATACGCCAGCTCACGTTGCGATGTTTGTCGGACTATTTCGGCCAAACCTCGCAGTCCTCGAAGATACTCACCGTGCATGCGGGCCGTGAACGCGTCGCAAGTGTTCGAAGCCTCCGTGCTCGAGGCCGAGGAACTGTGGTACGACACCACCCGCTGGCCGCGCTGGATCGTCGGCCTCGACCACGTCGAGAGCGTCGGCGGTGCCTGGCCGGCGATGGGCGGGCAGGTGCGCTGGCAGTCCGGACCGGCGGGGCGGGGCCAGGTCTCCGAGTGCGTCGTCAGTTATGAGCCCCTGGGTGGTCAGACGGTCGAAGTGCAGGACGATTCGATCCACGGTACACAGGCGGTTTCCTTCGTCCCCGAGGACGCAAATGTCGTGGTGACACTGACCCTGTCCTACGAGCTCACGCGACGCTCCCCGTTGATGAGGCTGGTCGATCTGCTGTTCATCCGGCGCGCCATGACGCGCTCGCTCGAGCAGACACTCGCTCGCTTCGGCGCCGAGCTCGGCACGTCACGGCGTGGGGACGTGGGGTAGCGTAGGCCGCATGTTCGTCTTCAAGGCTGGCGTCGTCGGCGCAGGCATCATGGGCGGCGAGATCGCTCACGCGATCGCGAACGCCGACGTGCCAGTCGTGCTCAAGGACGTCGAGCAGCGGTTCGTCGAGAGGGGGATGGAGAAGGCGCGCTCGCTCTGGCACAGCCGCGTTGAGGCCGGCAAGCTCGAGCCGTCGGAGTTCGAACACAAGCTCGCTCTGATCACCCCGACGACCTCCTACGAAGAGTTCGGTGAGGTGGACTTCGTGGTCGAGGCAACTCCAGAGCGAATCGAGCTCAAGCGCGAGGTCTTCGCCGAGCTCGATGAGGTCACCCCCGGCCACGCCATCCTGGCCTCGAATACCTCCTCGCTATCGATCACCGAGATGGGACTCGCCACCGTGCGGCCCGAGCTCGTGGTCGGTTTTCACTTCTTCTACCCGGCGTCCCTGATGCGTTTGGTCGAGGTCATCGAAGGCGACGACACCGCGTCGGAGACCGTGCAGGCGGCGATCAACTTTGCGCAGGCCATCCGCAAGACGCCGATCCGCTGCGCGGAGGCGCCGGGCTTTGTGGTCAATCGCATCCTCAATTCCAGCGTCGCCGAGCTGTGGCGCTACCAGGAGGAGACGGGGATCGACCTAAAGGAGCTCGACGGCATCGTCGGCGACTCTAAGGCCGCCCCGATCGGACCCTTCATCCTCTGCGACATCCTGGGACTCGACACCGTCCTGCGCGTCGCGGAGTACCTCGAGCAGTCCTACGGGGAGCGCTTCTATGTCCACGAGAGGATGCGTCAGCTGGTCGCCGCGGGCGATCTCGGCGTGAAGACCGGGAAGGGGTTCTATGAGCACCGGCGCTGACCCTGAGCGCGCGGCACCCGGCGCCGCCGACGAGCGCGACGAGCTCGTGGAGCGGTTCACGCTCAAGGCGCTGGCCGAGAGCTGCCTCGTGCTCGAGGAGGGAGTCTCCTCTATGCGCGAGATCGACCTGGGCATGATGGCCGGCGCTGGGATCATCCCGCCGCCGTTCCAACGGGCCGATCAGGTCGGCCTAGACGAGGTGCTGGGTGCGCTCGAGCGGGCCACCGAGAAGTGGGGAGACCGGTTCGCGCCCCCGGTGATCCTGCGGCGGTTGGTCGCACAGGGCCGCCTGGGGGTAAAGAGCGGTCAGGGGTTCTACCCGTACGCGCAGCCCGACCCTGACTGGCAGGAGGGCCCGATCAAGCTCGAGCGACGCGGGGAGGTGGCGATCGCGTGGCTCGACCGCCCGCCTGCCAACTCGATCGCGCCGGAAGTGGTCGAGACGATGGAGCGGATCTGGGCCGCCGTGACCGGCTCGCGGGAGATTCGTGCGCTTGTGTTCGCGTCGGCAAACCAGCAGCTCTTCTGCGCTGGGGCCGACATAAAGGCTTTCACCAAGATGGACCCAGCGGCCGGTCGCGATCTGCTCGACGGTATGCACGCGCTACTGCGGGCCATGGAGCGCTCGCCGGTCGTGACGATCGCCGCGGTCAACGGAGCAGCCTTGGGAGGAGGGTGCGAGCTGGCCATGGCCTGCGACATCCGGTTGGTGGCGGAGTCGGCGAGCTTTGGCCAGCCCGAGGTCAACCTCGGCATCATCCCCGGCTTTGGCGGCACGCAGCGGCTCCCGCGTCTGGTGGGCGAGCCTCGGGCGCTGGAGATGAATCTCACCGGCGAGTCGATCTCCGCGTACGCCGCCTACGAGCTCGGACTCGCACACCGGGTGGTGCCCGACCACGAGCTACTCGATACCGCGATCCGCTGGGCGCGCAAGGTCGCGGGCCAGGCCCCGCTGGCCATCGAGCAGATCAAGCGCGTTTCCGCCGCAGGCGACCTGGATGTCGGCATCGAGGCCGAGAAGGCGGCCTTCGAGCGCGTCTTTGGCTCAGACGACGCGCGCGAGGGCATCGGCGCGTTCCTTGCGAAACGAACGCCCCGCTTCCGCGGAGCGTGACCCCCGGGGACGCAGCACGCCGTCTCGCCGAGCTGATGCTGCACTCCGAGAGGACCGTGGCGCTCACCGGCGCCGGCATCTCGGTGCCGTCGGGGATTCCCGACTTCCGGTCGCCGGGCAGCGGACTATGGGAGCACGTGGACCCCATGAAGGTTGCGCATATCGACGCCTTCAGGCGCGATCCGGAGCGGTTCTGGGCCTTCTACGGCCAGCGATTCCAAACCCTGAAAGACAAGCGGCCGAACCGAGGACACGAGCTGCTTGCGCAGCTCGAGGGTTCAGGACTGCTCCAGGCCGTGATCACGCAGAACATCGATGGCCTCCACCGCCGCGCGGGTACCCGTGAACTGTCGAGGTACATGGAACCATCGCCCACTCCTCCTGCCTTCGCTGCGGGCGCTCCTACCCGCTCGAAGAGGTGCGCGCACGCCAAGCGGCCGATGGACGGGGCGTGCCGCGGTGCGACTGCGGCGAGCCGCTAAAGCCTGACGTCGTGCTGTTCGGCGAATACCTGCCGGCGCGGGTGTTCGAGCGCGCTGCGCAACTCGCCGAACAGGCGGATTTGATGCTGTGCATCGGCTCTTCGCTCGAGGTCTATCCGGTGGCCGAGTTGCCGCTGCACACGCTCGCCGGGGGCGGTCGGCTGGCCATCATCACGCGTAGCCCAACGCCGCTCGATGGACGAGCGGCGTCGCGGTTGGACGGTGATGTGGTGGACGAGCTCGAGGCGCTGGCGCGCGAGCTTGAGCTAACGAGCGCGCGGCCAGCGCCGAGCTGACGCAATTTCGGGCTCAGGCCGGCTCAAGCCGTACCAGGATCGGCTTCGGGACTGGCGACGACGGGCTGAGCCTCCTCTATGAGCTCCAGCTCTCCGGTCTCAATCGCCTGCGTGCGGACCGTATTGGTGACGCTCTCGCCGGGCAGCGCGACAGCCATCGCCCAGAAGTAGATGATCAGGCTGAACCCTCCAACCGCGAGGAGATCCCACCACAGCGGGATCCAGTCCGGCCCAATGACTTTGCCCGAGGCATCGATGCCGAAGTCGCTCAGGTAGACGAGCAGGCCCATCCCGAGCAGGTAGGGAAGGATCCACGAGCCGGACTTGAGATTGAAAACTATGTCCCTGTCGTTGAGCCTGAACACCCGGTTGGCGACGAGGACCACGTAGCCGATCGCGATCGCTATGCCGAGCTTATAGTCCGTGTTCCAGCCAGACCACAGCATGAGATAGTTGGCAACTACGAAAGCGGCGGGAGCGATAATGCTGGCGCCCGGGAGACGGTAGGGGCGCCTAGCCTCCGGTATACGGCGGCGGAAGGCACCGAGCGCGAGCGGGGCGCCGGCGTACATCAGCACGCTCGCGCTCGTTATCAGTCCGACCAGCGACGTCCAGCTCGGGAAGGGCAGGAAGCAGACGCAGCCGACGATGAAGGCCAGGATCAGCCCGGCCCAGGGGACGGAGCGGCGGTCGGTGCTTTCGAAGATCTTGGGGAAGTAGCCGTTGCGGGACAGCCCGAAGGACACCCGCGAGCTGCTGGTCGTGTAGATCAGCCCTGTGCCTCCCGGGGAGATAACCGCATCGATGTACAGGACCGTGGCCAGCCACCCGAGGGAGACGAGCGTGGCGATCTGGGCGAACGGGCCGCTGAACTTGGTGTATGCGCCGGTGGCCCAGTTGTTGCCAATGTGGCTAAGTGGGAGCGCGCCAAGGAACACCACCTGCAGCAGGCAGTAGACGATGACGCCGATGATGATCGAGCCGATCACGGCCCACGGCACGTCGCGCTTCGGATTGCGGGCCTCGCCCGCGAGCTGATCGGCCTGCTCGAAGCCTAAGTAGGAGAAGATGATCCCGCTCGTCGAGACTGCCAGCAGCACGCCCTTGGCTCCGAAGGGGCTGAAGCCGTTCGCCGCCGAGAAGTTGGAGCCGTGGAACGCAGTGACCGCCAGCACGATGATCGTCAGCAGCGGTATGGCGACCTTCCACCAGGTGGCGGCGTTGTTGGCAGTGGCAAGCCTGCGCACGCCGAGGAAGTTGATCGAGGTGAACACAGCCATCAACCCGATCGCGACGAGAATGCCGGTGCCCGTGAGCACGTGCTCGCCGCCAGACAGCTTTTGCCAGCCATGGGCCCAGGAGTAGTGCTGGCTGTACTGGATCATGGCGAGGACCTCGATCGGCGCGACCGTGGCCGCCTGTACCCAAGAGAACCAGCCAAACGAGGCGCCCGCAAAGCCACCGAAGGCATAGTGGGGGAAGCGGGCCGTCCCGCCGGCAAGCGGGAACATGCCGCCGAGCTCGGCGTGGCAGAGCGCGAGCAGGATGACGCAGAAACCTCCGACACCCCACGCGATGATCGCGGCCGGACCGGCGATTCCCAGCGCCCCCTGTGCGGTGAACAGCCATCCGGAGCCGATGATCGAGCCGACAGAGGCCCACAGCAGGCCGATGAAGCCGACCTCCCTTTTGAGCCTGCCACGGGTTGGTGCAACTACCGCCTGCTCAGAGACTGCCATGCTGGCTCACCTCCATTGTTCTCCGTCCCTCTCGAACGAGCCCTGCCTACCCCACATGGGGCATGTCAAACGATTCGCTATGAGCGGTGGCTACCCCTTCTCGGTAGCGTCAAACGCTACGAGCGCCGCCCTGGCGGGAGGTGCGGGCGCCGATTCACGCGTCGCGGAGATGAGGCTTGCTGTGGGCTTAAACCGGACTCTCTAGACGAGGCGTTCGCTCTCCGCTGTCGCTGGCTCGAGCTCGAAGAGCGCTTCGAGCTCCTCGATTTCCCGGCGCTTGGTGCTGCGGTACCGAGACTCCTCCGGCGGTGTCCCGAGCTTTATTTCCACCAGCCGACGCTGCGCATAGTTCATTTCCGACATGGTTTCCCGGACGGAGCTAAGGCTGCGTTTGGCGTGCATCTTGAGGGTGCTCATGTCTGGCTCCTTTGGCCGCTTCATTTCGCTAATGGCGTCCTACGCTTCGCGCTGGACTCGAACACACAGGTTGCGCTAAGCAACGCCCCGCTACATCCGCAGATCGGGCCGAATCTCTCAGCGTCGCCCCTTACTACGCAGCGGCGCCGACCTTACGACGTCGTCCGCTGCGAGCGGCTCGATCGGTGCCGCCGATCCTGTATGCTCGCGCCGGTTTCGGGGGCGGTCCTGTTTTGGGGGCGACCCGGTCCGGGGCAAAAGGAGATGATCGGATGACCGCTCGCAAGCGAGCCGTTTTCTTCGTGGTGCTGGCAGCTTCACTGTCGATTGCAGTCGTGACCGCGGGTTCAAGCTCGGCGACGGCCCCGAATGCAGCCGCCCCGCTAGTGATCGCCTTCGAGGGTCCGCAAAGCGGGGCACAGGCGTCCAATGGCTTAGACCAGCTGCGCGGAGTCCGGCTCGCCGCGAGCCAGCTGAACAAGTACGGCGG
>DASYAP010000034.1:0-15636 GCA_036501265.1 Solirubrobacteraceae bacterium
GAACATGTCGGGTCCGAAGAGGATCTCGGCGTCCTCGCCGTGCTCGCGGTAAATGTGCTCGACCACCTTGACGGCGTTTGCGGACGTGCAGCAGTAGTCAGTCTCGGCCTTGACCTCGGCGGTGGTGTTGACGTACATGACGACGATTGCGCCGGGATGGCGGGCTTTCCAAGCGCGCAACTGCTCCGCCGTAATGGATTCGGCCAGCGAGCAGCCGGCGTCGAGGTCGGGTAGCAGGACAGTCTTGTCCGGGCACAGGATCGAAGCGGTCTCGGCCATGAAGTGGACACCGCAGAAGGCGATGGTCTCGTCCTGCGCTCTGGCCGCCTGTTGGGATAAGCCGAGCGAGTCGCCGACGTAGTCGGCCACATCCTGGATCTCGGGCAGTTGGTAGTTGTGGGCGAGTATCAGCGCATCCCGCTCGCTTGCCAGCGCCCGTACCTCCTCCTGGAGGGCGGGAATGTTCTCGAGCATCAGGGGCGTGGCGCCGGGTGCGACCGGCGCTGGAGGGTCAGTAATCAAAGGAAGGTTCATCACGGCAGTCGTTCCAGAATTAGGGAGAGGTCCAACGACGGTGCGCTATGAGTCAGCGCACCTACTGAGACAAAGTCTACGCCGGTGCCGGCGATTTCCCGGACGCCTTCAAGGGTGATTCCGCCGCTGGCCTCGAGTTCCGCACGGCCCGACACGCGCTCTACGGCCAGACGCAATCCCTCCACCGAGAAGTTGTCCAGCAAGATCCACGGCGCGCCGGCGTCCAGCGCCTGATCGACCTCCTCAAGATTTCTGCACTCGACCTCCAGCGGCAATGCCGAGCTTGCTGGATGCGCGCGGGCCCTCGCGACGGCCGCGCCAACGCCGCCGGCCAGCGCCGCGTGGTTCTCCTTGATCAGGATCGCGTCGTAGAGACCGCGGCGATGGTTGGTGCCCCCGCCCGCCGCGACGGCGGCCTTCTCGAGTACGCGCAGTCCCGGCGTGGTCTTGCGCGTATCGAGGATTCGGGCGCCAGTCCCCCGCACCTGATCGACGAAGCGGGCGGTCAATGTCGCCACCCCTGAAAGCCGGCCGAGGAAGTTGAGTGCCGTGCGCTCGCCGCCGAGGATCGCGCGCGCCGATCCTTCTAAACGGACAACGTCTCCGCGTTCCCGCCAGCGGCCCTCGGCGCACAAGGACGCAAACCCGATATCCGGATCGAGCGCGCGGAAGGTCCCCTCGACCACATCGAGTCCGAACACCACTCCGGGGGCTTTCTGTGCGACCACGGCCCGAGCCCGGACGTCTGCAGCGAGGGTCGCGGTCGTGGTGACGTCCCCGTCTCCCAGGTCTTCGCGCAGCGCGCGGCCGACGGCATCGCGGATCACCGCACCGTCCACAGCTTCGAGGCTCGTCGAGACCACCGGATTCAGAAAGCAGCCGCTTCGAGAGCCGTGGGAGTCGAGACCAGGACCCGGACGGTGGCGAAGGTTGGATCCGCGGCCCCGTGCAGCCGTGCACCGGCAGTAGTCAGCTCACGCAGATATTCGACGACCTCGGCGGTGACCCGTTCGCCAGGGAGGAGCGCAGGTACGCCCGGTGGATAGCCGGCAATCGATTCGCACGAGACCCGCCCGATCGCGTGCTCTACTGGCACCGCAACACCCGCGCCCAGGAAGGCCTCACGCGGCGTCATCACCGTGTCGAAATCGATCCCCGAAGGCGCGCGCGGCAACCTCAACGCCCGTCCCGGCCTGCCTATCCGCCGCACGGTCTCGCTGAAGTCGTGGGCGAGCCCATCCAGCGGCTCGACGGGCTGGGCCAACCCCAGCACGAACACCACGGTGGCGTGGGTCGCCAGCTCGGTATAGGTGTCGTACGAGGCCCGAAGCCCCTCCGCTATCTCGTATCCGGTGCATCCCGTACCGCGGACATCGACGACGAGCCGCAGGGGATCCCAGCCCGAAACGCCGGGCCGCCCCACCAGGGTGCCTCCCAGGACCTTGCAACCCTCGATGGCCGCGATCGCCGCGCTCGTGCGCTCCGCCGCCTCAAGAGTCCTGCCGAGCTGCGCGTCGCCGTGGACGGCAAGCTGACGGCGGGCGGCGTCGAGAGAGGCGAACAGCAGTGAGCTCGGGCTGGTCGAGCGAACCAGGCGCACGGTTCTTTCGAGCGCTGCCGGGTCGACCAGGGCGCCGGGCGCGACGTGGAGCATTGCCGACTGTGTGAGGCTGCCCACGATCTTGTGGGTCGAGGTGAGCATCGCGTCCGCGCCGAGCATGAGCGGCGAGGGCGGCAACGCCGCGTGAAAGCCGAAGTGCGCGCCCCAGGAGTTGTCGACCACGAGCGCGACGCCCGCCGCGTGGGCGACCTCGGCGCAGGCGCCCACGTCCGCCGCCATCCCGTAGTAGGTCGGCGAGACGATGAAAACCGCCTGCACCTCAGCCACCTTTTGCAGGCATTGGGCCAAAGCCTCCGGCGTGACGCCAAGCGCCATCCCCAACTCGGCGTTGTACTCGGAGGCGACGTACGTCGGTCGGCCACCGCTGAGGACAAGCCCGTCGATCAGACTGGCGTGGCTGTTGCGTTGGACGAGCACGCGCTCATCAGGCCCCGCCAGCGCCAGGCACAGGGCATGATTTCCCTGGGTAGCGCCATTCGTCAGAAACCAGGTCCGCTCCGACCCGTATGCCTCGGCCGCGAGTTGCTCGGCCCGCTCGTACGGGGTCGGCGACGGACCGAGATCTATCCCCTCGATGTCAAGAGGGACATCGAGCAGCAGGGCGCGATCGCCAATCGCGGCCCGCAGCCCGGGATCGGCTCCCTCGCCGCCCTTGTGCCCGGGTACGTGGAAGCGCGTCGAGCCGCGAAAGCCGTAGGCGCTGACGGCGTCGAGGTAGGGGGCGGTCGGCTGTTGGGAAGGAGACATCGGCAGGCGTTCGCTCATCGAGGCCGCCTAATGAGCATCCGCGTGGCGACGGGCGCTCTCCGTGACGCCCGAATCCGGCCGCCGACGAGCGTTCCTCAACAGGTACGCGCGCACGAACCCGTCGAGATCGCCACCCAGCACGCGCGCAGTATCACCCATCTCGTAATCCGTGCGGTGGTCCTTGACCATCGAGTACGGGTGAAGGACGTACGACCGGATCTGAGAACCGAAGTTGACATCGTCGGCGTCGCCCTTCTCCCGCGCGATCTCCTCTCGCCGCTTGCGTTCCTCTCGCTCGAGCAGCTTGGAGCGCAGCATCGTCATCGCTTCGGCCCTGTTCGACGACTGCGAGCGCTCGTTCTGGCACTGCACGACGATGCCGGTGGGCCGGTGGGTGATGCGTACCGCCGAGTCGGTCTTGTTGACGTGCTGGCCGCCCGCGCCACTGGCCCGGTAGGTGTCGATTTGAAGATCGTCATCACTTATCTCGATGTCGGCAATCTCGTCCACCACCGGCGAGACCTCGACGCCGGCAAAGCTCGTGTGGCGCCGATGGGCGGCGTCGAACGGCGACAGGCGCACGAGGCGGTGAACCCCCTTCTCGCTGGCATACAGGCCGTAGGCGTTCTCTCCTCTGACCAGGAAGGTCGCCGACTTGACCCCCGCTTCCTCCCCGGCGGAGACCTCCAGCAGCTCCACGCCAAATCCTCTGCGCTCCGCCCAGCGCATCTCCATGCGCAGGACCATCTCTGCCCAATCCTGCGCGTCGGTGCCCCCGGCCCCGGCGTTTACGGTGACGAGTGCGTCACCGGCGTCGTAGCGACCCGAGAAGAGGCGCTGTTCCTCGAGCCGGGCCAGACGGCCCTCGATCGATGCGACCTGCTCGTCGAGCTCACCGGCGATCTCCGGATCCTCCTCGGCAAGCTCGGCAAGCGGCCCCAGGTCGTCAATGTCGCGCTCGAGCTCCTTGTAGGTCGAGAGCCGCCGGCTGGCCCGTGCGTGTTCAGCAGAGATCTGCGCTGCGCGTTCCTGGTCCTCCCAAAACCCCGGTTCACCCATCTGCTGCTCGAGCGCGCCGACGCGCGCGCTCAACCCATCCGGGTCAAAGATAGTCCGCGAGCAGCTTGAGCTGCGCGCGGATCGCCGCGAGTCGCTGCGGAAGCGTCTCTGAGGAGGCAGTCGGCATCGCAGGGTCAAGGCTAGCGGAGATGCAGGCGGCCGCTCCTGCGCGGATGAGCGGGGACGGGGCCTGGGCTCCGTTTGCTACCGCCTCGCCGTCCGCGCGAGCGCCGCCGAAATGGCCGCGATGGCGAGGTACGGCTCAAACATCACCTGGTCGCGCGAGAGCCGGTTTGGGTCGTAGCCAGCCGCCTTCAGCGCGGCGTCTTTGCGCCTGTCGCGGTCGAAAGCGAACCGGCTCGTGTGAAAGTTGTAGCCGTCGATCTCGAACACAACACGGTGATCGGGCCACAAGAGATCGACCGTATAACCGGCGATCCCGACCTGCGTCTTCGGTTCTGGGAGTCGCGCTTCGCGGATCAGCTCGAGGCACTTGCGCTCGGCTTCCGAGTGGGTGATCGACGAATCGCTACGCCGCGCCATCAGCGTCCTGAGCATCGACGCGCCGTCGTGCCCATTGGCGCGCCCAAGCAGATCGAGGACCTGCGATCGAGAGACGATCTTGAGGACCATGAGCGCCTCGTCGAGCGCCCGCTCCAACGATCGCGAGTCCAGGCAGCCGGCGAGGTCGAGAAGGGTCCGCGCCGGGGAGGTGAGGGGCAGACCCTGGTGAATGCGCAGATCTCGAGGAACCAGGTCGCGCGAGTGGTGAACCTGAACGTCGGGCCGCCGCCGGCCGCTGTTAGAAGCAACGATCGTGACCTCCACAGCCCCATCGTCGGGCTCGAGGATCCTCCAGACGGCGGCCGCCGAACGGTGACTCAAGCAGGCCTGGTCCCCGCAGGCAAGCAGCGCCGCCGTCTCGCGGCCGAAGGGAACGGGAGCTCTGTGGGCCACCGCGTAGACGCCGACGTGCTCAGGGTGGAGCAATCCGCGCGAGATCATCCGACCGATCGCCGCCTTGCTCACCCCCGCGACGAGCAATTGCCGGCGCGCGACCCGGCCCCGTTGTAGCTGTGCGATCGGCGCCATCCGCTCCAACGGGGTGCCAGACACGGGCAAAAGTCGCTTCACCCCGAGCACCTTCACGAGCCTTTGCGAATCGTGCTCGTCTGGCGAGACGGATTCGCAAACGACCCTCGGCGCGGCCGAGGTGGTGCGAATCTTGCCCGCCTGCCTCCTGCTCATACGGCCAAACTGACACGCCGTCACGCTCAGTTGGGGGCACCGTGGCGTTTTTTGACAGAGAAGTGAGGCTTTCGCCAGAGGCGCCAGCGCCGAGGCCTACGAGGCGACGCGAGCCGCCGAGGCCTACGAGGCGACGCGAGCGGCCGAGGCCTACGCGGCGACGCGCCGCCGAGGCCTACGAGGCCTACACCCCTACGCGCCGCCGAGGACTACGCCCTACGCCCCGTGGCACTTCTTGAACTTCTTGCCCGAGCCGCACCAGCATGGGTCGTTGCGGCCGAGCTGGTGCTCGTGGTCTACACGCCGCTGCTCGACAGGTGCGGGCAGCATCGGCTCTTCGTACCCGCCTTCCGCGGCCATCCCGGCCTCGGCGGGTGACCCCGCGGCGGCCGCCATGGCCATTGCGCCGGCAGACGCAACGCCGCCGGAGTAGGACACGCTCCCGCCCCGGGTCGATGAACTTGAACTCGAAGAAGGTCGCGAAGGCACCGCGGGCGGCGGGACGCCGTTGCCGCCGTCGGGCCCCTCGATCACCACCTGGACGTGGAAGATCATGCGCGCGAAGTCACCCCAGATGTTGTTCATGAGGTCGCCGAACAGCCGGAAGGCGTCGTTCTTATAAGCGACCAGCGGCTCCTCCTGGGCCGCGGCGCGGAGCCCGATTCCCTGCTGCAGGTAATCGAGGTCGTAGAGGTGCTCGCGCCAGCGCTGGTCGATGATCTCCAGCAGCAGGTAGCGCTCGAGCTCGCGCATGAGCTCGTCGCCGAACTCCTCCTCGCGCTGATCGTAGAAGGCCATCGCCTCTTCCTGAAGACCGCTTGTGAGGTCCTCGCGGTCGGAGCGATCGGGGGCGGCCTGCATCAGCTCATCGCTCGGTTCGAAGATCTCGCGCACGCGGTTCAGGAGACCCTCGACGTCCCAGTCCTCGACGAAGTCCGAGGCGGTGTACTCCTCCACCAGCCGCTCGAGCAGCTCCGTGATCTGCTCGCGGGCCGACTCGCTCATGTCACGGCCTTCGAGCACGTCGTCGCGGTAGCGGTAGATCACCTCGCGCTGCTGGTTGGCGACGTCGTCGTACTCGAGGGTGTGCTTGCGCATGAGGAAGTGCTGCTCCTCCACCTTGCGCTGCGCCTTCTCGATCTGCTTGGAAAGGATCTTCGCTTCGATCGGCTCCTCGTTGCCCTCGTCGTCGACGGTGCCCATCCGCTCGAGAATCTTGTAGATGCGGTCGCCCGCGAACAGGCGAACGAGGTCGTCCTGGGCGCTCAAGAAAAACCGCGACTCGCCCGTATCGCCCTGGCGGCCCGAGCGGCCGCGCAGCTGGTTGTCGATCCGCCGGGCCTCGTGGCGCTCGGTGCCGAGGATGAAGAGGCCGCCCTCGTCGAGCACTTGCTCGCGAAGGTCCTCCACGCGCTCCTCGATCGCCGGCAGCACCTGCGTATACGTCTCGTCAAAGTCCGTTTCGCCGGATCGGAGGCCCAGCTTGGCAACCTCGACGTGCGCCAGGTGCTCGGGGTTGCCGCCGAGCTTGATGTCGACGCCGCGGCCGGCCATGTTGGTGGCGATCGTGACCGCGCCGGGAGCGCCGGCTTCGGCGATCGTCTCGCCCTCGCGCTCGGCGTTCTCAGGCTTGGCGTTGAGCACGGTGTGCTTGATTCCCTTGCGGGACAGCCGCTGGGATAGCAACTCCGACACCTCGACCGAGATGGTCCCGACGAGTACGGGCTGACCGCGCTCGTGGCGCTCCTCAATCTCCTTGAGCACGGCTGCCCACTTGCCGTCCTTGGTCTTGTAGACCTGGTCGTTGTAGTCCCCGCGGACCATCGGCTTGTTGGTGGGGACCTCCACGACGGGCAGCTCGTAGATCTTCATGAACTCGGTCGCCTCGGTTAGAGCCGTGCCCGTCATGCCCGCGAGCTTGTCGTACATGCGGAAGTAGTTCTGAAGCGTGATCGTCGCGAGAGTCTGATTCTCCTCTTGGACGCGCACGCCCTCCTTGGCCTCGACCGCCTGGTGGAGCCCTTCCGACCAACGCCGTCCCTCCAGAATGCGGCCGGTGAACTCGTCGATGATCTTGACCTCGCCGTCGACTACCGCGTAGTCGACGTCGCGCTTGTACAGCGACTCCGCCTTGAGCGACTGGATCAGATGATTGACGAGGTGGCCGTTCTCGGCGCGGTACAGGTGATCGATCGCCAGAAAGCGCTCGGCCTTGCCTACGCCCCGTTCGGTGATCGAGACCGTCTTGTGCTTCTCGTCGAACTCGTAGTCGAAATCGGCCACGAACTCCCGCTTGGTGCGCGGGTCAAGACCCTCGGGAGTCTTCCCAGCCTCCATGGTGGGAGCGAGCGCAGCGAACTTCGCGTACAGATCGGCGGCCTGCTCGGGCGCGCCCGAGATGATCAGCGGTGTGCGGGCCTCGTCGATGAGGATGTTGTCCACTTCGTCGACGATCGCGTAGGTGTGGTACGGCGAGCCGCCCCCCTCAGGCTTTGGCCTTCCGCCGTTCTGGACCTTCTCCTCGAGCGACTTGGCCATGTTGTCCCGGAGGTAGTCAAAGCCGAACTCGGAGTTGGTGCCATACGTGACATCAGCCGCGTACGCGTCTCGCTTCTCCTCGTAAGGCTGCATGTTCTGGAGCACCCCGATCGTCACGCCGAGGAGGTCATAGATCGGCTTCATCCAGAAGGCGTCGCGGCGAGCCAGGTAGTCGTTGACCGTGACCACGTGTACGCCCCGACCGCCCAGGGAATTGAGCGTGACCGGGAGCGTCGCCACCAAGGTCTTGCCCTCGCCCGTCTTCATCTCCGCGATGGCCCCGTCATGGAGCACCATGCCGCCGACCAGCTGGACATCGAAGTGGCGCATGCCCAGAGTGCGCCTGCCTGCTTCGCGGACCAGCGCGAAGCACTCATTGAGGAGGTCGTCGATCGGTTCGCCGTTACGTGCCCGTTCGCGAAGCCCGTCGACGGACTCGCGGACCTCCTCGTCCGAGTAGAGCTCTAGCTCGGGCTCGTAGGCGTTGATCCGCTCGACACGCTGCTCATAGACCTTGTATTTCTTGGCCTCGCCGATACGAAGCGCGCGGTCAAGGAAGGACATCTTGCGTCAATTTAGCAGCGGACCGCTGGGCTCCCGTGCGGAACCCCGGCGCTCCCGCGAGTGCGCCCGCGCGGGAGTCCAGGGTCCGAACCGTTGGCGTACGCAGGCGGATTATGAGGCGGGTGAGACTCCCTCCGGCATCCCCGGCGCCGCGGGCGTCGCCGGCTGCGCCGCGGCCCGCGATTCGCGCCGCTTGCGCCGCTTGTCGCGGTGGCGTTTGACCTGGACGGCGAGCTCATCGGCGACGAGGTTGATCGAATGCATGAGGTCCGGGGACCTATCGCACGCGCGCAAGGTGACCCCTTTGAGGTGCAGCGTGCATTCGGCTACCTGCGAGTCAGGGATCGCCGGGTTGCGTTCCTCGGAGAGCTCGACCTCCGCCAGGGCCAGCTCAGAGACCTGGCGCGCGATCTTCCTGAAGCGCTTTTGCACGTGCCCCTTCAGTTCGTCGGTGACGGTCACGTTGCGGCCCTTGACCTCGATACGCATCGGCCGACCTCCTAAACAGGAACGGTGCTTGTGGGGAGCTGAGCTTAATGCCGCCCAGAGCGTTTGTCACGGGCGGTGAGGACGTTGAGTCAGATCTCAACTCGGGCCGGCATTGGCGCCGAGGCTGTTCAGCCATTCACGCATGGAGCGGCCCGCCGGCGTGACCTGGCCCTCTTCGTACCCCGTCGTTGCCATTGCAAGCGTCACCCCATTGATAGTCGACCACCCGTACTCGATCCCCGTACCGCTGGCTGCAAAGCGAGCGACCGGTTGGCCCTGCTGGAGGATGCTCCCGGGTCGTGCGAGCTGGGTGATCTCCTCGGCCACGTACTGCACCTTGCCGGCGTCGGGCCCTTCCAGCAGCTCGAAATAGATGAGCGGCTGCCCCGCGTACCAGTTGGGCTCGATGTCGAGGATCTTGACCCTGCACGGAGCGAGGATCGGCGCTCCGGCCGGCATCGTCGCGTCGACTCCCTGGTCGGTCCGCTCCCACACGCCGCAACAGGTCACATAGTGCAGTGGGTTGATGTAGGTGGCGTTGGTCTTCTTTACGGAGACCAGCTCCAGGCGCAGCTCGTGCCTCACATCCGACAGCGGTGGCGCGTGCGCGTTGGGATCCCCGATCGGAGTGCCTGAGGGGCCGGAGGTTGGGGCCGGGCTGGAGGGGCGCAATGTCCGGACCGATCCCGCGTTCGGCTCAACCACGTGCGGGCGCACGCGAACGCCTGAAATGGACGCGGTCGTTCCAGTGGTCGCAGTGGTGCGCGAGGCGCGGGTCGCGGTCACGTGCTCGACGGTGGTGGCTCCGCAGCCAGCGACAGCCACCGTGACCATCAAAAGCGCAGCTCGGCGGATCAACCGGGTCAACCACCCCAAAACTAACAAGCTGCCCGGTAGCTGGCGCTGGTACGGGCGGCTTCGGGAGCGCTACACGGCTCCCGCGAGCAACGCTCCGGCTAGGCCGATCAGCACGAGCGATGTGCCGCCCGTGGCGATGCGGCGCCAGGGAAGGGTCTTCTCGAGCGCGATCAGGCCGGCCACAGCTGCCATCCAGCCGAGGCTCATGATCCCCAGCGCGAACAGAGCCGCCATCAGCGCCCAACAGCAGCCAAGGCACCAGAGCGCGTGGCGCGCGCCCATCTGGAGCGCGCCCACGCGGCCCTCGCGCCAGGAGCCGAGGATGAACGCCAGCGGCCCGCGGCACCTGGCCAAGCAGGCGTTCTTGAACGGGGTCAGCTGATACAGCGCCGCCAGCGCGACCACCCCCGCCGCCACGGCGCTTCCCGCCCGATTCCAGGCGAGCTCCTGCCCGAACAGGCTTCTCCCCGCTTCAAACAGGCCGTAGGCCAATGCGCCGGCGATGCCCCAGACCAGCAGGTAGCCACCCGCGAAGATAACCGCCCTGTCGGTCCCGCGCCCCCGCGTGATCCGCGCGTAAAGGGCCACTGTCGGCGCCAGAGAGGGAAACATCATCGCGGCCATCATCACGATCCAGGTGACGACGAACCAGCCGAGTGTCCCGAGCTCGCCCGAGTTTCCGGCCATGGTCTTGCTGCCGGTTGAGGCCATGGCATGCCCGCTCATCGAGCCCATGGCATGGCCGTGCATGGCCGAGTCCCCCATCGTGGTCATGCCGCCCATCCGCACCGCCGATATCCACCAGGCGGCGCCGGCTAACGCGAACAGCAGCGCGACGAGCGCAAGACGACCGCGCATCGCGGCAACGGCTATGGCGAGTTCGCGCCTCTCTCGCTCCGGACGCCTCTCGACGGTGAGGGATTGTGCTGAGGCGAAGCTCACGCGGCCCAGGAGAATGCCGAGGAGAACGCCGACTTGCCCTCGTACTGGATTCCGAACGCGTCGACCTTCGAGCTGGTCGCGCGCGCGACCGTAAGTTCGCGGCCGGCCGGATGAAAGACGCCCACCAGCTTGACCGGCTGCCCGTCGTGGGCGCCGAACGGAACCACGTCCTCGATCTCGAGCTCGACGGCGTCGCCGATCTTGACCGAATGGCGCAGACCGTCGTCGCGGAACTCGATCGGCGCCCGCTGCACCCCGAGGTTCTCGGACACCAGCGGGCCAAGCGCCGAGATCGGCCCGCCGAGCGAGCCCGAGAACACCGCCCCGAGCTTTTGCGCCTGCTCGTCCGAGGCCGCCGCGTCGATAAAGACGCCCAGCTTCCAGTTGCCCTCGCTCATCACTTTCGGCGTGTCTGCGACCGCCGCCACCGAGAGGTCGCCTACATCGACGCCCTCAATCTCGCCCTGCTCGACGTGGAAGACCAGCACGACCCGGCAGTAGTCATGGGTGGCACTGAGTGACAACGACGCAGTGCAAGGACATACGACGTCGCAAGAGCAGGACTCAAAGTAGGAACCCTGGAGCTTCCAAGACATATCGATCCCCTTGATCCGTGTGCGTGAACTCAATCATCGCGGCGAATAGCGCCGGCGTCAAACGTTTTCCTCCCACCCCGAGGCACCAAGAGCGCCGCCCCAAGCGCGCCCCCCAGGTCGCCCAGCGCTGCCACGTGCACGGCGGGCGGTCTCCAGTCATTGAAGAGGTGAGGAGCCATAGCCTCCGCAATCCGTTTCACGGTCGGGGCGCCGAACCGGACGCCCAGGCCACCGCCGATGACCACCGCCTCGATGTCGAGCAGGTTGACGGCCGAGGCGATGCCCGTCCCCAGGGCCTCAATCGCCTCGTCGATCAGCTCTGTGGCGAGCTTGTCGCCGTGCTCAAGGGCACGGCCCCAGATCGAGCTGGTCATCCGTGTACGGCCCCGCTCTTCCATCAAATGAAAGAGGTCGGTGTGCTTGCCATTCTCGGCAAGCTTGCGGGCGCGCGCCTCCATGGCCCCGCGACCGGCGTACGCCTCGACGTGTCCCCGGCGCCCGCATGGACAGCGCCTGCCGCCGGCCTTTATGACCGTGTGGCCGATCTCGCCGGCCGCCCCGCGCCCGAGCCACGGCCTGCGGTCCAGGACGAGGCCTCCCCCGACGCCTGTCCCCCAGAAGACTCCGAGTATCGAGCGGTAGGGCTTGCCGGCGCCGAGCTTGAACTCGGCGTCGGTGGCCACTTGGACGTCGTTGCCCACGCGCACTGAGGTACCGAGCTCGGAGCTCAGCGTTTCCGCGAGCGGGAACGAGTCCTGCCATCCCGGAAGGTTGCGGGCGTTCGCCACCGCTCCGGTCTGCGGATCGACGGATCCCGGCGAGCCTACCCCCACCCCGCTCAGCGCGTGCGGCTCTATCCCGGCCTTGGCGCAGGCCTCGGACACCGCCCGCGCGAGCTCCGCGGCCACGTCGGCGGGTCTGCCGGAAGTGGGAGTGGGCCGCCGCGCCGAGCCGAGCACGCGATTGCGGCGATCGACCGCGATCGCCTCGATCTTGGTGCCGCCGAGGTCGAGGCCGCCACGGACAGGTCCCTGAACGCGCCGGGCCTCATCGGTCGCCCCACTCGCCACCCGCGCTGTCGTCTCGGTGCTCATGCTTACGCCCAGGACTCACGGTACCCGGATTGGTCTGCGGTGGGCTCGTCTATCGCCACATCGAGCGCCTGTAGCTTGAGTCTTCCCACCTCGCGGTCAATGGCGGCCGGCACGGGCAGCACTCTGTGCTCCAGCTCACCGCTGCGCCGCACCAGCTCCTCGACGCAGAGTGCCTGTAGGGCGAAGGAAACGTCCATCACGGCAGCGGGATGTCCCTCGCCAGCCGCGAGGTTGACGACGCGGCCTGAGGCCAGCAGGTTCAGCCGCCGCCCGTCAGCCAGGACGTACTGCTCGACCAGTGGTCGGACCGGGCGGACGCTGCGTGCAAGCGCGCGCAGTTCATCCAGGTCGATCTCGACGTCAAAGTGCCCGGCGTTGGCCAGAAGCGCCCCGTCCTTCATGCGCTCGAAGTGCTCGCCGCGCAAAACGCGACGCGAACCCGTCACGGTCACGAACACGTCGCCTCGCTCCGCCGCGCTCAGCGCCGGCATCACCTCGTAGCCCGCCATCCGCGCCTCCAGCGCCGCCAGCGGGTCGATTTCACAAATCACCACGTGCGCGCCCGCGCCCCGCGCGCGTTCGGCGATGCCCCTGCCCGCCCAGCCGTGTCCGACCACCACCACGGTATGACCCGCAAGCAACACGTGGCTGGCGCGAACGATGCCGTCCAGCGCGGACTGGCCCGTCCCATGACGGTCGTTGAGCGAGCGCTCGGTGCGGGCTTCGTTGACGGCGAAGACGGGGCAGGCGAGCCTCTCCTGTTGCTCGAGGCGCCGCAGGCGCACCAGCCCGGTGGCGGTCTCCTCGGTCCCCCCGATGAGGCCCTCGAGCATCGCGCCTCCTCGCTCGTGCGCGCCCACCAGCAGATCTGCGCCGTCGTCGAGCGTTACGTGCGGATCACCTACGAGGAGCGCCTCGACATGACGCGAATACGAGGCAAGGTCCTCCCCATGGCTGGCCCTCACTTCTGTCCTGTCGACGGCAACGAGTGCGGCCGCGACGTCGTCCTGGACGGACAGCGGGTTGGCCGAGCACAGAGCCACACGGGCGCCTCCTGCCCCCAGCGTACGGACGAGGTTGGCGGTCTCGGCCGTCACGTGCAGGCAGGCGGCGAGCGCGACTCCGTCAAGCGGCCGCTCGCGCTCGAACCGTGTCCGCAGCTGGGCCAGCACGGGCATCTGATCGTGTGCCCACTCGATTCGGGCCTCACCTTCGTCGGAGAGCGAGAGGTCTGCCACCTCAAATTCTGTCTTTCGGGCGCGCGCATGCGCGCGCCCGCCGGCCGGAACATGTTCCGGCCGGGGCCGGCGCGCATGTGCGCCGGCCATTTAGTGCTCCCCACCGTTGAACACTCAGTACCTGTAGTGGTCGGACTTGTAGGGGCCTTCGACGGGGATCCCCAGATAGGCCGCCTGACCGGGGGTCAGCTCTGTGAGCTTGGCGCCAAGGGCATCGAGGTGCAGTCGCGCAACCTGCTCGTCGAGGTGCTTGGGGAGTGTGTAGACCTGGCGCTCGTAGCGGTCGGGGTGGGTGAAGAGCTCGATCTGAGCGATCACCTGGTTTGTGAAGGAGTTGGACATCACGAAGCTCGGATGTCCCGTGGCATTGCCGAGGTTCAGCAGGCGGCCCTCGGAGAGCACGATGATCGAGTGACCGTCTTCGAAGACCCACTCGTCGACCTGCGGCTTGATGTTCACCCGCTCGATTCCCGGAAAGTGGATCAGCCCCGCCATGTCTATCTCGTGGTCGAAGTGGCCGATGTTGCCGACGATCGCCTGATGCTTCATCCGCGCCATGTGCTGCGCGGTGATCACGTCGCGGTTCCCCGTGGCGGTGACGAAGATGTCGGCGGTCTGCACCACATCCTCCAGCCGCAGCACCTGGTAGCCGTCCATCGCGGCCTGCAGCGCGCAGATCGGGTCGACCTCTGTGATGACAACGCGAGCGCGCTGGCCACGCAGCGCCTCGGCGCAGCCCTTGCCGACATCGCCATAGCCACAGACGACCGCCAACTTGCCGCCGATGAGGACATCGGTGGCCCGGTTGATGCCGTCGATCAGCGAGTGGCGACAGCCGTACTTATTGTCGAATTTGGACTTGGTGACCGAGTCATTGACGTTGATCGCGGGGAACAGCAGGTTGCCCTGCTCTGCGAACTGGTACAGGCGATGAACACCCGTGGTCGTCTCCTCGGTCACGCCGCGGATACCGGCGGCGATGCGCTCAAAGCGCTGCGGGTCCTCGTCCAGCGAGCGGCACAGGAGCTCCAGGACGACGCGCCCTTCCTCAGAGTCGGCGCTTGCCGGCTCCGGCACGGCGCCGGCTCGCTCGTATTCGACCCCCTTGTGAACGAGCAGGGTCGCGTCGCCGCCGTCGTCGAGGATCATGTTGGGGCCCTCGCCGTCTGGCCAGGAGAGAGCCTGCTCGGCGGCGCGCCAGTACTCCTGCAGCGTCTCCCCCTTCCACGCGAACACCGGCACTCCGCAAGGCTCCTCCGCCGTCCCACCGGGCCCGACGACAGCCGCAGCCGCGGCGTGATCCTGGGTCGAAAAGATGTTGCAGGAGGCCCAGCGCACTTCCGCGCCAAGCGCGACAAGTGTCTCGATCAGCACCGCAGTCTGCACGGTCATGTGCAGCGACCCAGTGATCCGTGCGCCCTTCAGCGGCTGGCTGTCGGCGTACTTACGCCGCATGGCCATGAGTCCGGGCATCTCGTGTTCGGCCAGGCGGATCTCGTTGCGGCCGAACGGCGCGAGACCCAGGTCGCTGACCTGAAAATCGGCGGGCGCTGTGGTGGTGGCGGTCATCAGATCTCCGTTGCTCGCGCGGCCTCAAGGAGCCGCTCGTGTTTTGCTCACGCGGCCTGAAGGAGCCGCTCGTGTTTCTCCTGCTCGAAGCGAAGCCAGTCGTCGGGTTTCACGTGCTCCGGTCTGTGTGGCTGATCGTGCAGCCACGCCTGGACGGCCTCGCGCATCTCGGAATCGTTCTCGAGCCGGGCCGCAAAGGCAATCTCGGATAGACCGAGGTCGAAGCGGCGAAGCAGCTCCTTGAGCGTCCGCAGCCGCTGCAGCTCCCCGGGCCCGTAAACCCGGTAGCCGGACGCCGTCCTCGCCGCCATGAGCAGGCCGGTGCGCTCGATGTAGCGCAGCATGCGAGCCGACCAGCCCGTCGTGGCGGCGGCCTCGTGGATAGTCAGGCTCTCCATCGCGGCCAACGTTACCACGGGAGTGTCAAGGTTTTGCCGGCCCTTTCGACCGGCCCCGGCTCAACCGCGCGCGAGCTCGCCTTTCAGCCGCTCGAGAAGCGCGACAGGCGAGGGATCGATGCCGCGGAGCACCGCCAGGTA
>DASYAP010000035.1:0-24900 GCA_036501265.1 Solirubrobacteraceae bacterium
GCCGGCCGGATCGCTGGCGACGCGCCGTGACGACGCTTGCGGTGGCGTCATGTTGTGCGCTGGCGCTCGCGGCGTGCGGTAGTTCGAAGCCCAAGGTCAGCGCCAGCTCGGACTCCGCCCACGCGTTTGCGAAATGCATGCGGGCACATGGCGTTCCGAATTTTCCCGACCCGAGGCCCAGCTCCGGCGGCGGAGGATTCTCGGAGAAAGCATCGCCTGGGAGCTCGGCCGTGACGATGAACGGGATCACCTTCAGCGGACCCGCCTTTCAAACGGCAAAGAAGGCATGCAGCCACCTTGACAGCAGCATCTCGCCGCCACCGATCACGGAGGCGCAGAAGCAGGGCATGATTGCCAAGGCGCGGTGCATCCGCCGACACGGCGTCCCCGGCTTTCCGGACCCGACGATTGGCCCGAACGGCTACGGCGTCGGCCTCCCGCTCGAACCCGGGTTCAACCCCGATTCGCCCGCGATGCGGCACGCCGCGAAGGCGTGTGCCGGCGTCGGCGCGTCGATTCCTGGCACGCCGACATGAGCGGGGGCGAACACACCTGGACGGCGCCAAGGGTCGATGATGTTGCGAATAACAGCCACGTAACAGCGTTACGGCCGCGTTACTGGCCGGCCCGTACAACACCCGCTACCGATGGTTAGGGCCTTCTCGAAACCCTCGTGCGGCCGCCTTGCGCTGGCCTGCGCAGCTGCGAGCCTGGCTCCGGTCATCGCCGGCTGCGGCTCCTCCGGCGGCTCGCACCCCGGAGGCTCGCGCGACTACGCATCCTTTTTGCGGTTCTCCAACTGCATGCGGGCGCGTGGGGTCCCGAACTTTCCGGACCCGGGCAGTTCGGGTGGCGGCATCCATATCGGGCCCGGGACCGGCATCGACCCGTCGTCCCCCGCGTTTCAGTCTGCGATGGCGATATGCAAGAAGAAGCTGCCGGGTGGTGGCCCGAGGCTGGCTCAGCTCACCGAGAGCGACAAGCTTCGCGCGCTGAAGTTCGCGCGGTGCATGCGGGCGCACGGCGTACCGAACTACCCCGATCCGAACTTTCAGGCCGGCGCATCCCAGGCCCCGGCCCCGCCGGACGTCAACTCGCCTGCAGGTAAGCGGGCGTTCAAAGCATGCGGAGGAGCACGAAATGCCCCCCTTTAACTCCTTGGAGAGCGGTGATGCTTAACACAGCCTTTCGACTGATCTCGCGCAGTTGGCGTTGGCCGCGGCTGGCCGCTGGCCTAGCGGCAGTCGTCGCGATCGCCGTGGCGGTGGCCGCCGGCGCTTATTTCCTCACGAACCGGAACGGGTCGGCTCAGGCCGCGTCAAACCACAACAGCGATCCCGCCGGTGCCGCATCGGTTCAGCGCCGAGATCTCGTCGAGACCGATACCGAGTCGGGCACGCTCAGCTACGCCAATTCTCAGACGGTCTACAACAGCCTCAGCGGGACGATCACGTGGCTGCCCAGCGTGGGCCAGGTGATCAAACCCGGCCATCTGCTGTTCAAGGTCGCCGAGCAGCCGGTGATCCTGATGAACGGGACGACTCCGGCCTACCGCGATCTGAGTGCGGCGGACGCCCCCGGCCCAGATATCAAGCAGCTCAATCGTGACCTCGTCAAGCTTGGCTTCAACCCCGACGGGATTGTGGTCAATGGCGACTGGCAGGCCGCGACGACGGCCGGCGTCGAGGAGTTCCAGGCCGCCCATCACATCACCGAGACCGGCACCTTGACGCTCGGACAGATCGTGTTCTTGCCCGGACCGCAGCTGGTAGGAACGCTCAACGCGACGGTCGGGTCGGGCGGTAGCGGAGGGGGATCGAACTCCAACTCGAACTCGAGCTCATCAGACAACTCGAACAATTCGTCGAACTCCGGCAGCCCGAGCAGCGGTGGGAGTGCGCAGGGGATCATGCAGACCAGCTCCACGCAGCTGGTCGCCACTGTCGACCTCGACGCCTCCAAACAAAACGAGGCCAAGGTCGGCGAAAAGGTAGCCGTCGAGATGCCGAACAGCAGCACGGTCAACGGAGTAATCAGCGCGGTCAGCCCGGTTGCGCAGAGCTCCAGCGGCTCCGGCAACTCCAGCGGAAACAGTTCCACGAGCGGGAACAGCGATAACGGCAACACCGGCAGCACGGGAAGCTCCGGCGCGACGATTCCGGTCACGATCAGGCTCAAAGGCCACCGCAGCAGCGCTGGCCTAGACCAGGCTGCTGTGAGCGTCAATTTCGCCCAGGCGCGCGCGAAGAACGTCCTCTCGGTTCCGGTCACGGCGCTCGTGGCCACCTCCGGCAGCAGCTACGGGGTGCAGGAGGCGAATGCGTCCCGCAAGCTGATTCCGGTAACGGTCGGGCTGTTCGCCGCCGGCTATGTGCAGATCTCCGGCTCGGGGATCTACCCGGGTCTCGAAGTGACGGATTCGCAGGGATGAGCGCCGAGGTCGAAAAGACAGAGGTGCTGGCCGAGCAGCCGGCGGTCGAGCTGCCGGGCACGCCCCCGCCGATCCGTCGGCAGCCGGAAGGGCTCGCGGTGCGCTTGGACCGCGTCACCAAGGAATATCCGGGGGGCGTTCAAGCGCTGCGCAGCGTCACGGTAGAGGTGGCCGGTCGGGACCAGGTGGCGGTGATCGGTCCGTCGGGATCGGGGAAGACCACCATGCTCACGATCATGGGCACGCTCGAGCGGCCCACCTCCGGTGAGGTTCACGTCGCTGGATACGAGGTGGGCGCGGCCTCCGACGGCGAGCTCGCCGGACTTAGGGCGCATCGGATTGGGTTCGTCTTCCAGGACTTCCACCTCCAGGAGCACATGACGGCGCTGGACAACGTGGCCAACGGGATGCTCTACATGGGCCTCGGACTCAAGCAGCGCCGCGAGGCGGCCCGGTTCGCGCTCGAACGTGTGGGGCTGGCCAATCGGATCGAGTTCAGACCCAAGCAGCTGTCCGGAGGCGAGCGGCAGCGCGTCGCGATCGCCCGGGCGATTGCAAAACGGCCGCTGATCGTCCTCGCCGACGAGCCCACTGGCAACCTCGACTCGAAGTCCGGGGTGGGGGTCGTCGAACTGCTGCATGGGCTTGCCTCGGACGGCGCCACGCTCGTCCTGATCACCCACAACCCGACGATCGCCGCAACATTCCCGCGGGAAATCCAGATGCACGACGGCGAGATCGTCGCGGACGAGCGGTCATGAGTGCGACCACGGCGACGTTGCCAAGCGGCGGCCCAAACGGGTCCGCGCGACTGCCGGCGCGAGAGCTCCTCGGCGTCGCCCTGCAAGGAATCCGCACCCGACGGCTGCGGGCGGCGCTGTCGGCGCTCGGGATCGCGATCGGCATCGCGGCGATGGTCGCGGTGGTGGGCGTCTCCGCATCGGCGCAAGCGAACCTGCTCGCGGAGATCGACGCGCTTGGCACGAACCTGCTGACGGTCACACCGGGTCAGAACTTTCTCGGCAACAACGAGGTCCTCCCGGCCACGTCTGTGCCGATGATCCACCACATGGGCAACGTCGACAACGATGTCGCCGTGTACCAGCTCTCGAACGAGAACGTGTACCGCACGCCGTACGTGCCCCCAGCACAGACAGGAGGCATCGGTGTCGACGCCGCTGGAGACAACCTGCCCCAGGTGATGGGAACCTCCATGGCCTCGGGCCACTTCCTGAACGCGGTGAGCAGCCGCTACCCCGAGGTGGTGCTGGGAGCGGAGGCTGCAAGCATCTTGGGAATACACCATGTGGGCAGCCACTTGTTGGTGTACCTCGGCAACACCTGGTTCAACGTGGTCGGGATCATGAAGCCGGCGGTGCTCGATTCAACGCTCGATTCGACCGTCTTCATCTCGCTTCCGGTCGCGGAGCGGCTGTTCCAGCAGCAGCCCAATCCCTCGGAGATCTACGTGCGCGCGAACGTCAACGACGTCAAGCCCGTGTCCAACCTGCTCGCTCCCACTGCCGATCCGCAGAACGCGAGCGGGGTACAGGTAAGCCGCCCGTCCGACGCGCTCGAGGCTCGCGCCGCGGCGAAGGGTCAGTTCACGACGCTGCTGCTGGGCCTGGGCGCGGTCGCACTTCTGGTCGGTGCGATTGGGATCGCCAACATAATGGTGATCTCGGTGCTCGAGCGGCGCGGCGAGATCGGTCTGCGGCGCGCGCTCGGCGCCACCCGGCGCCACATCAGCGTTCAGTTCCTGACGGAGTCGGCCTTGCTCGCGGCGCTGGGAGGTCTGGCCGGCCTGCTGATCGGCGCCGGCGCGACCGAGGTGTACTCGGTGGCGCAGAATGAGCCCTTCGTGGTACCCCTTTACGCCCTCATCGCGGCGCCCGTCGCGGGCTTCGCGATCGGCGCCGTCGCGGGGCTGTACCCCGCGATCAAGGCCGCGCGGCTTAGTCCGACCGAGGCGCTGCGGGCCTAGGCACTGCCGAGCACGCGTTTCTCGAGCCACTGGTTGCGAAAAGCGCCGCGGGGGTCCACCCGTTGCAGCAAAGCGGCGAAGTCATCGCGTCGTTCGTAGAGCCCGTCGATCGACTCCGCGTCCATCAGAAACAGCTTGCCCCAGTGGGGCCGCGCCTGAAACGGAGCCAGTACTCGCTCCACCTCGATCAGCGCGCGCTCGACCTCCCGCTGCTGAGGCTTCCAGGTGAAGTGGATACCCACCGTGTTCCTGCCGTACTGGGGGCTCATCCATAACCCATCGGCGGCGACCGTCCGAATCTCGCTCACCAGAGTCAACGGCCCCACCGTTTGGCCGAGGCGCAGCACCGCCTCGATTGCGTTCACAGCGTGGTGGCGCGCCACCAGGTACTCGCTCTGAAGTTCTGCCCCACTGCTTGGGGTAAAGCCCAGGCGGAAGTGAGGTAGCCGTTCAGACCAGGGTCCCGCGATCCCGAGTTGACGGGTCGCGTGCACACGGTCCAACCCGATGATGGGGTGCTTGTCTTCAGTCGCGGCGGGGGCTCCGAACAGCTCGGCCATGACGCCCTCCGGCTCGCTGCCGACGCGGGTCTTCACCCACACCTGGTCCACTGTTTCGCCCCAGCGACTGAAAGCACTGACGCTGTAGCCGCTCGCGAAGATCGCGTCGAAGTGCTCAAACAAGGATTCCCACCGCAGTCCCTCGAACACCCGCTGGCGCACCTCGTAGGCGGGCTCGACGTCGAGCGTGATCCGGACAACGGCTCCGACGGCGCCGAGGCCGACGACGAGGCCATCGAAGTCCGGATCTCCGCGTGACGCGGTCAGCACTCCGCCGTCCGAGGTGACCAGCTTCAGAACCGCCACCGCCGTGGCGAGGTTGCCGTTGTCGTTGCCCGACCCGTGAGTGGCGGTGCAGATCGCGCCGGCGATCGCGATGTGCGGCAGGGACGCCAGGTTGGCGAGCGCCAACCCTTCCTGCCCGAGCCGCTCTATGAGCTCGCCGTACCGCACGGCGCCACCGACTGTCACCGCCATCCGTTCCCTGTCCACGACGATGTCGCTGTCCATCCGGTCCAGGGTCACGAGCTCCTCCGAGTCCGCGATGTCCGTGAAGGAGTGACGCGAACCCAGGACACGCACGCGAGGTCGGGTACTCACGAGCTCCTGCAGCCGTTCCAGCGTGTTCGGCACATGTATCGCCCGCGCCCCGTAGGTGTAGTTGCCGGCCCAGTTGGTGTATGCCGTTTTCGGTGGTCTGCCCATGGGTAGATCGAGCTCAGACTACGGCCGCGAGGGAGGTGCCATGACCACCACCACGAAGACGCCAAATACTCGGGGGCTGGCGATCATCGTTTCTCTGTGACGGCTGCCACGGTGGGGGTCGTCTACGGCTATGACACTGGCAGCATCGCCGGAGCGCTGCTCTTCTTGCCGAAAGAGTTCAACCTTTCGACCAACTCGCGATCCTCCAAGCGGTCGCCCAGGACATCGACTGGCTGGACATCACCCGCTTCTTTCTCGGGGTCAGCATTGGCATCTCGGTTGTGGCCGCACCCGTCTTCATAGCCGAATCAGCCGCCGGTCACGATTCGCGGCGCGCTGATCGTCGGCTACCAGGTAGCGACCGTGGTGGGAATCATGGTGGCTTATTTCGCGGCCTACGCGCTGGCCTTCAGCGGCTCGTGGCGGATCATGCTGGGCCTGTCGGCGGTCGCCAGCGGGCTGGTACTGCTCGTCCTTTGGCGCTTGCCAGACACTCCGCGGTGGTACCTGATGCGCGGCCGGCGCGAGGATGCGCTGAGGACGCTCGAACGCGTGGACCCCGAGGGGGATGCCGAACGGAGCGTCCGCGAGATCGAGACGGATCTCACCGCTGAGAGCGGCGGCCGCGTGCGCGAGATGCTCCGCATGCCCTACGCGCGCCCCGCGATCTTCGTCCTGATCTTGGGCTTCCTGGTGCAGATCACAGGGATCAACGCCGTGACCTACTACAGCCCGTTCATCTTCAAGGACATCGGCTGACACGGCTACATCGTGCTCCTGATCCAAGCGCTGGTCGAGGTCTTCTCGGTATTCGCCACATTCGCCGCGGTACTGCTGGTGGATCGCATCGGGCGCCGGGTGACTCTGCTGATCGGGGTCGGGGTGATGATCGCCTCGAACGCGCTGCTGGTCGTGCTCTATGCGATCAGCAGTCACTTCACGGGGGCGGCCCCGACACTCGGCTTCATCGGCATCCTCTTCTTCACCGCCGGTTTCAAACCTTCGGCTTTGGGGCGATGGTCTGGGTGTACGCATCGGAGAGCTTTCCGGCGCGCCTGCGTACGATCGGCGCGTCGACGATGCTCACCGCTGATCTTCTCGCGAACCTGCTGATCTCCCGCTTCTTTTTGACGGTACTGGGCAACATGGGAGGCGCTGGGACGTTCGCGCTGTTCCTCGGGCTGGCCGTCATCTCCTTTGTATTCATCTTCGCGATGGCACCCGAAACCAACGGCCGCCCGCTCGAGGCGATTCGCGTGTACTGGGAGAACGGGCGAAGTGGCCGCCAGAGCGCGAGACCGTGGCCGTCCTCGAGCGCCGCCAGCAGGAGGAGCGAGGCGTACAAGGATGACCTCGCCGCCTTCCAATCCGACGTATCTGGAAGGCCAGCGGGCTGCATGAGAAGCTCCTGCAGATGACAGGAACGCAGATGGCCCGCGAAATGGCCGAGCAGCCAGACCGGCTGCGGGCCTTGATCGCGCGAACGGAAGAGATCGGCGAGATTGTTCGGGCCGTTGCTCCATCACCCCTGCGGGGGGTCACCATCGTCGCCCGCGGCTCATCTGATCACGCCGCGGTCTACGGCCGGTACCTGCTGGAGGCGGTCGCCGGCAAGCCGGTGTCGCTGGCGGCACCAAGCCTGCACACGCTGTACGGGATCGACGTCGACTATGACGGGCAGCTGGTGATCGCAGTCAGCCAGTCAGGGGCCACCCCCGAGATCGTGCGAACGCTCCACGCCCTCCAAGCTGCGGGCGGACGGGGGCTGGCGATCACCAACGATCCGCGCAGCGAGCTCGCACAGGCGGCGGCCGGGGTTATCGAGCTCAAGGTGGGAGAGGAGCGGGCCGTCCCCGCGACCAAGACGGTGAGCGCCCAGTTCATCGCCTTCGCGCTCATCGCGGCCGCGCTCGGGCGCGTGCCCTTTACGCGCGACGAGCTGAGTGCCGTGCCCGACGCGACAGAGGCGATCCTCGATGACCCGGGGCCGACGGCCGCCGCGGCAGAGGGGCTCGCGGGAACGTCGCAGTTGATCGTGGTGGCGCGCGGTTACCTGTACGCCGCGGCGCTTGAGACCGCGCTCAAGGTCAAGGAGACCTGTTCGCTACTAGCGGACGGCTACTCGGCGGCAGATCTTCGCCACGGACCAATTGCTGCGGTCACCCGTGGCTTTCCTGTCGTCGCGCTGCGCGCGTTCGGTCCGGCGTTCGATGACGTCTGCTCGCTCGTCGACGAGCTGCGGGCACGGGAGGCGAAGGTGCGCGTCATCGGCTCAGACGAAGGCGCGGACGTGTCGCTGCCCGCCAGTCTGCCCGAGCCGCTCGCGCCCATCGTCGCGGTCGTGCGGGGCCAACAGCTCGCGCTCGGGCTCGCTATCCGGCTCGGCTATGACCCGGATGCTCCCGAGGGGCTCAGCAAGGTCACCGTGACGTGACGATCGTCGAGGAGGAGATCTCCAGCCAGCCGCGGGTGTGGCTCCAAGCGGGAGCGCTTGCGCGCAGCGTCCGCGATCTACTGCCCGCCGCGGGGGAGCGCGTGGCGTTCTTTGGCTGTGGCACCTCGTACTACATTGCCCAAGCCGTGGCCGCAAGCCGCAAGCGGGCTGGTCACGGCCAGAGCGAGGCCTTGGCGGCTTCCGAGCTACGGCTTCACCGACACTATGACTTGGCGATCGCCCTGTCGCGCTCTGGAACGACGACCGAGGTGCTCGAGGCGGAGCGGGCGCTGCGCCGCGCAGGTCAGGTGCTTGCGATCACCGCGGATCCCGACAGCCCACTGGCCGAAGAGGCCGATCGCGTGGTAGCGATGCCGTTCGCCGACGAACGATCGGTCGTGCGCGCGTCGACTCGATTCGGCGAACCCGTCCCGGTTGTCCCGGCGGCTTTGGGGGAGGAGGCCGGTTGCTTTGGCGCCGGGATCGCGGCTTGGCGGGCGTTCGGATTGCTTGCCGACTGGGCGGACGCCTCCTAGCTCGTGCGGCTTCGTAGCCGACGAATCGTCTGCCCGGGCGTAACGCTCGACGGTGAAGTTGTCGTCCGCGGAGGGGGGATCTCCTGGGTCGGGCCGGCTTCGGGTGGCCCCTCGGTCAGCGATGACGAGGTGTTCGACCTCGGCGACCGCTGGCTTGTTCCGGGGTACATCGACCCGCACGTCCATGGCGGGGGAGGCGCTCAGTGCAATACGTCGGACGCTCAGGAGATCGCAGCGGTCGCGCGCTTCCACGCCCGCCACGGGACCACCGGGCTGATCGCCACAACCGTCGCCGCCCCGATCGAGGAGCTTGAAGACGCGCTTGACGCGATCGCGCGGTGCAAGGCGCCGACCCTGCTTGGCGCCCACCTGGAGGGACCGTTTCTGAGCCGGAAGCGGCGGGGAGCGATGGACCCCGAAGCGTTCATCGAGCCTGACGTCGAGCAGCTGCGTCGACTGGTTGAAGCCGGCGCCGGGCAGGTGCGCGTGATGACACTAGCTCCCGAGTTGCCGGGGTCGCTCGAGCTCGTTGAGCTGTTGGTGCGCGAAAGCATCGTGGCTTCAATCGGCCACACCGATGCCACGGAGGCGGAGGTCCGCGCGGCCGTCGACGCCGGAGCCAACGCCGCTACGCACGTGTTCAACGCGATGGCACCGTTCCATCACCGCGAGCCCGGCGCAGTCGGCGCGGTCCTGGACTTGCCTGGGGTGAGCTGCGAGTTGATATGCGACGGGGTTCACGTAGATCCTGTGGCGATGCGTCTGCTGTTGCGGGCGAAAGGGGTGTCCGGAATGCGACTCGTGACCGACGCGACGTCGGCCGCGGGGATGCCTGACGGCGAATATCCGCTCGGCGGACGTCACGTATCGGTTGCGGGTGGCCGGGCGGTCCTCGCCGACGGTGAGTCCATCGCCGGGAGCACTTTGACGATGGAGGAGGCGGTCCAGAACGCGGTGCGCATCCTTGGAGTCACCGTGGAGGAGGCGATCCTGATGGCCTCGGCTAATTCGGCGCGACTGCTCGGGATGGAGGGACGTAAAGGGGAGATCTCCGCCGGTTCGGACGCCGACATGTTGGTCTTGGACGACGTGCTGGCGGTCCAAGCCACGATGGTCGCCGGACAGTGGGTGTTCGGAGCGCTTTAAGCGAGCTGCTTCACTCGCGGCTAGCTCGTCGCGGGCCGCGGCGCCCAGCGCACGCACGAAATCTCGTAGGTGATGTCGAGTGCCGGGTTGGGAGTGACCCCGAGGATCAGGGCACGAGACAGGTGATGTTTCGCCGTGTCGTGTGGCCGGCGACCGCGGTGGCGGAGGCTCGGCACACAAGTCCCTGGGATTTCGCGACCAATTTGTAGTGACCCGGCGAGACCCGCAGCCGGTAAGCGTTGTCGACCGATTTGGTTTTGGTCTTGGCGACCGTGTGACCCGCTGAATCGAGAGCCGAGACGGTGAACTCCCGAGTCATACAGTGCCCCGGGGAATTGCAGACCCGAACATCCCCGGCAATGCGTCCGGTCGTCGGAGCGCGGGCGACGGCGACTCCGATGGAGCCAACGGCGCTCGCCGCCAGGCAACCCGCGACCAGGCCAACAGGGACAACGCCGCGCTGCATGGGCGGACCGTATCACCGGTCGTGCCCCCGCGGCAACGATGCCGCGGGGGAGACCGGCTGGACGCTCATGCTTAGCTATGCGATCGCGCTCCGGTCAGCCGTGCGACGGCGCTCGGGTCAGCTGTGCGACGGCGCTTTACACGACTTGGCCCACGCGCAGGCGTTGAACCCGTCGAGATCTGGGTCCGGAGCCGACGGCGCGCCGATCACCTTGCTGTTCGAGTTGACCAGGTTGATCCGCTCTGAGGACTTCAGCTTTGCAGGGGCTCCGTCCACCGTCCCGTGATCGAAGACCGGACTGGTCAGGTTGGGCAACGCGGCAAAGCCTGCGTTCTTACCGATGATCAGCGGCGTCTCCTCGATCCACTCGGCGGTCGCATACGAAGAGGTGTACGAGACATTCTTGGTGAACTTCTCCTTGCGTGTGACGTCGCGGAGCGTGATCTTCCAGTTCTCGGAATTGCGCGGCGTCTCGACGATGCTCGAGCTCATGTGATCGCCCGGTCGGACGGTCATGTGAATCGGAGTAGAGGGCTCGGGAATGATCTCCCACCAAGCTGAGTACGAAGCCTTCCCTTTCTTGCTCACGTCTTGCTCCGTGCCGTCCTGAATCAGGGTGTTGTCGGTCACGGTGCACTTTGCGTTGTCGCACCCACCGCCGATTCCGATCCAATCCGACGAATGCTCCGCCTTGCCCTTGGCGTGCTGTGTCGCCTTGGGAACGATCCAGCTGCCGCTGACCGAGTGAAACAGGGTGTTGTTCTTCTCGAGGACGCCCTGCTGATAGCCGAACCAGTTGTTCGAACTGTTGGTGGAGAATGGGTGGATCAGCTGCCCGTGTGCAGCTGGCATACGGAGTGACCGGACGCCACTCGTCGGAACAGCGCCGGCGGTCGCCGACGGAAGCGCGCCCATCCCTACCAACGTCGCGACTGTCGCGATGGCGCCCAAAAATCTCGCTCTCATTGACCGCTTCTCCTCCGTGTTGGAAGTTGCGGAACGGGACAGCCCATGGCCCGCCCGCCTTGAGCGATGGCAACCATACCCTTTGATTCGGCAAATAAACCACTAAGTGGAAAAATAGAGTAGAGAGCGCGACGCGGGCGATTTGAAGAGGGTTTGTCGACCTGCGCAGCGGTAGCGTTGCCGGCTGTGCCGCCTGTCGCACACGTGCAACTGACCCGGCGCTTCAACGTGCCGATCCCGATGCGCGACGGCATCGCGCTCGTGGCCGACCTGGTCCTGCCACCGCAACGGCCCGCACCCGGCGTGGTCTGGCGCACCCCCTACGGCCGGAGCGGCCAACAACAGACCGAGCTCGCCGATGTCTTCGCGAAGGCGGGATACGCCGCGGTGTGGATCGACGTCCGCGGACGCGGGGATTCCGAGGGAACCTTCAAGCCCTACCGCAACGACGCCGTCGACGGGGTGGACGTCATCGCGTGGGTTGCCGCACAGGATTGGTGCGACGGCGCGGTAGCCACGTACGGTGCCAGCTACAGCGGCCGCATCCAGTGGCTGACGGCTCTCCAGCGTCCTCCCGAGCTGCGGGCGATGATCGTCCTCGTCACACCGGCCGACCCGTTCGTCGAGAACCCAACGGGCGTCCCGGGACCGATGCACATTCACTGGTATCGGATGACCGACGGTCGCGCCATGCAGTACACGGATGCGGTCGACTGGTTGGAGGTCTACGGCCACCGCCCGCTGATCGAGATCGCGCAGGCCGCCGGCTTTCGCTCCGCGCTGTGGCGCGAGGAGTGCCGCCATCAGTCGCTCGACGAGTGGTGGGAGCCGTTGCGTTACCAGCACCGCATCGGCGAGGTTGACGTGCCGGTACTTCACATCTCGGGCTGGTACGACGACGAGGAGATCGGCACGCCCACGAACTTCGCGGCGATGACAGCTGCAGGCCGTTCCGGCCAGAGGTTGCTGATGGGACCATGGGGCCACCGCGTGAACGCCGACCGACGGCTGGGCGAGCTGGACTTCGGCCCCAATTCTGTAATCGATCTCGACGCGACCATGACGGGGTTCCTCGAAGAGATGGTGCGTGGCCGCGTCCCCGCCGAGCCGCACGCCCCAGTCCGGCTCTTCCTCATGGGCGCCAACGAGTGGCTCGAGCTGTCTTCGTGGCCGCCGCCCGGGGGCATCGAGCACAGCCTGTTCCTCGATAGCGACGGCCACGCAAATTCCCGCTTCGGGGATGGGCGGCTGGTCGAGGCGCCGGCGTCCGGCGACTCTCGGGTGGACGAGTGGGTACATGACCCGAGCCGGCCGGTGCCGTTCATTACTGCCCCCTCCTCCGCGCAGATCGGCGGCCCGGATGACTACGCGGCGATCGAGGCCCGCGGTGACCTGCTCGTCTACACCGGCGAGCCACTGACCGAGCCGCTCGATGTGGTCGGCCCGGTCCGGCTGGTGGCGCACGTGGCGACGTCCGCCGCCGACACGGACCTCTGCGCGAAACTGCTCGACGTCCATCCGAACGGTTTCGCGCAGCGACTCTGCGACGGACTGGTCAGGCTTCGCTATCGCGGCGGTCACGACAGGGTCCTACCGGTGGAGCCCGGAGGTGTCTACGAGGTCGAGGTCGTGATGTGGGACACTGCTCACCGCTTCCTCCCCGGTCACCGCGTGAGGCTTGAGGTGGCCTCGTCCGCGCACCCCAAGTTCGCGGCCAACACGGGCACCGGAGGCGACGAGGCGGAGGCTCGCGACGGCGTCATCGCCTACAACCGCATTTACCTCACGGCACCCCACCCCTCGCGGCTGGTCGTGATGGTGCTGCCGTCACGATGAGCGGCGCTGACGGCGCTAGCCCCCAGCGAGCGTCCGACGCCGGCTCAACACGTCGATGTAATTCGCGATCCGCTCGGCGCGGCGGCCCGGGTCCTTGACGTGGTGCAGCCGGTACAGGAACGCGTAGCGGTTGGATCCGGTCAGCGTCTCGAAAAACTCGCGCGCTTGCGGGTGTTGATCGAGCGCCACCCGGAGGTCTTCCGGGACGGTGGCCTCGCTCTGCGACGGATAGGCCTCTTCCAGGCGTCCGTCGGCCTCCGCGGCGTGATATTCCCGGAGCCCGGCCCGCTCCATCCGCCCGTCAGCGATCAGTCGTCGCGCGCGCTCTCGGTTGATGGCCGACCATTTGCTGCGAGGGCGGCGAGGTGTGAAGCGCTGCAGGAAGAAATGCTCGTCAAAGCGGCGAACCTGTCCGTCGATCCATCCAAAGCAGACCGCCTCGTCGATTGCCAGCGCTTGCGTCACCGTCGATATCGGTGAGCCCTTTTTGGCGATCTTGAGCCATACGCCTTGCGACGAGGCGTGGTTGGCGCTCAGCCAGTTCTGCCAACCAAGTTGGTCGGGCACCTCGACGATCGGCAGCTCCTGTCTTGCGGACACTCCACAAGAATGGCCGATAGAGACCCGTTCGGGCGCGCAGGTTGCGAGATGAAAACGCGCCTGCGGGAAGAAGCCGCACGCACGGGGCGTCCTTCGAGTTAAGCGGGCACCGAGACGGTTCTCCAACGAGACGGCCCGGGTGACCGTTGGAATGGCAAATGAACGTCTGCACACACGGGTGCAGAGAGAGGTAAGTCATGATTTTTAGAGCGATACGTGTACTCGGCGCGTTCGCGTTACTGGGCGTTGGCGCCGTACATCTTCAGCAGTACTATGCCGCGGATTATTCGGCGGTTCCCACGATCGGGCCCCTGTTTTTGCTCAACGGCATCGGGTCCGGAATACTCGGCATAACCCTTCTGTTCCCGATCGAACGCGTATTCAAGGGCCGCACCGGTAACGCAGCCGTCGGCGCTGTCGCGTTGGGCGGCGTCACGATCGCGGTCGGCGCGCTCGCCGCGTTGTTCATCTCCGAAAACGGCGGGCTCTTTGGCTTCATCGAACCCGGCTACTCGTTGCCGGTCGTACTTGCGATCGTCACCGAGGCCGCAACGCTGCTCCTGCTGGCGCCGGTCGCCATGATCAGCCTGGCGCGGGCGTTGCGCGGGCGGATCACGCCGCCTGTCGCCCGCGGTTGGCCGACGGCCCTCGACGGTAGGCACGCGAGGTAACCTTAAGCAATGCCTGGTTGACGCTGACCACTTGCCTTTGAGCTGTACCCGCGTCCGCCGCCTTGGGGGTGCATTAGCGTGTGCCGCGCCATCGTGCGGCGGACGCGGTTACGATCCGCCTTATGACGGAGACGCCGGCGGTTCATGATCGAGGAGGCTGGCCCACCGAGCAGCCCATCGACCGCAGCGAGCACGCGCTCGCCGACTGGGAGGTGCTTACCGATGCGTTGGTGGGTGCGCTGGGAGGTCGCGGCGTGATAGGTGTGGACGAGTTGCGTCGCGGGATCGAAAGCATGCCGCTCGACGCCTACGAGCGGGCGTCGTACTACGAGCGGTGGCTGTACGCCCTTGAGCTTCTGTTGCGTGAAAAGGGCGTGCTTGCCGCGGGCGAGCTCGAGCGCAGAGCAGCCGTATGAACTACCGCCCCGGTGACCGTGTGCGTGTCTCGAGCCGGGCCCACGCCGGACATCACCGGACGCCCGCGTACCTGAAGGGGCGAACGGGCACTATCGAGCGCGTACGTGGGTCGTTCAAGAATCCAGAGACGCGTGCCTACGGCGACGACGGGCTTCCGGTCCAGCCGCTTTACAGCGTCGCCTTCGCCCAACAGGATCTCTGGTCCTGTTACCGCGGAAGATCGGACGACCGCCTTTACGTCGACCTCTACGAGCACTGGTTGGAGCCGCCTAATGAGTGAAGACATTTCCCATGCCGGCCACGGACACCCTCACGCGCCGATCACCGACGGCTCCGAGTCACCCGAGGCCGGACGAGCCCGGGCGCTCGAGGAGTTGTTGGTAGAGAAAGGAGTCGTCACTCGCGAAGACGTGCGCGCCCGGATCGATTGGCTGGTGTCCCGCACGCCGGCGGACGGGGCTCGGCTGGTCGCGCGCGCGTGGGCCGACGCGGACTTCAAGGCGCGCTTGCTTGCTGACGCTCGCGAGGCTGCGCTCGAGCTGGCCCTGGACCCCGGGCCTTCCCCCGTTGTCGCGGCGGTGGAGAACACGGATCAAGTTCACCATCTGGTCGTGTGCACGTTGTGTTCTTGCTACCCGCGGGCACTGCTCGGTCCGCCCCCCGCCTGGTACAAGAGCCTGCCTTACCGTTCGCGCGTCGTCTCCGATCCACGCGGTGTGCTGCGCGAGTTCGGGTTAGAGCTCGACCCGGATGTCGAACTGCGCGTACTTGACTCGACCGCGGATATCCGCTACCTCGTTGTGCCGCGGCGTCCCTCGGGTACCGAGGAGATGAGCGAAGAAGAGCTGGTGGGGCTCGTCACTCGTGACTCGATGATCGGCGTCGCTGACCCGGTCACGCCGGCGGCCGTAAATGCCTGACCAAGCGGTCTTACTGGCCCGGCCGCTCGAGGAGATCCGGGGCGAGTTCCCGGGCCTCGCCGACGCGGACGTCGCGCTCGACGGAGCCGCGGGAACGCTGGTACCCGCGGCGGTGACGGAGGCCGTGGCCGAGGGAACGCGCTTCTCGATGGCCAACCTACACGGCGAGTTCGCGGCCAGCGCGCGCAGCACGGAGACAGTTGCTTCGGCGCGGCGCGCGGTTGCCGACCTGGTCGGCGGACAGCCCGACGGGGTCGTGTTCGGGCCGAACATGACGACCCTTACATTCCACTTTGCCGACGCCCTGTCGTCCCGCTGGCGGGCGGGCGATGAGGTGGTCGTGACCTCGCTCGATCACGACGCCAACATCCGTCCCTGGATCATCGCCGCCGAGCGCAGCGGTGCGACCGTCCGCTTCGCCGAATTCGATCCTGACAGCGGCGAGCTTCCGCCCGAAGCGTTCGACGCCGTGGTGGGGGAGAACACTCGTCTCGTTGCGGTCACCGCCGCGTCAAATGCAATCGGCACCAAGCCCGACGTACGGGCAATCAGCGAGCGCGCCCACGAGGTCGGCGCGTTGACCTATGTGGACGGCGTACACGCGACTCCTCACGGGCCCATCGACGTCACCGCCCTAGGCGCCGATTTCTATGCCTTCTCGACGTACAAGATGTTCGGGCCCCACATCGGCGCCGTCGTGGCGAGCCCTGCGCTGCTCGAGCGCCTCAGCCCGGCGAAGTTAGCTCCAGCTCCGGAGGCCGTGCCAGAGCGCTTCGAGCGAGGCACGCCATCATTCGAGCTGCTCGCCGGCGTCAGCGCCGCGGTCGACTGGCTCGCGGGTCTCACCGACGCCGGCGGCAGTCGCCGACAGCGCATACTCGCCGCGCTCCAGGCCATCGAGGAGTACTTGCACGAGCGGCTATGTCAGGCGCTCGAAGGGCTGGCAGAAATCGACGGCGTCCGTGTCCTCGGTAGGCCACGACGGCGCACGCCAACGATTTCATTCCTGATCGAGGGCCGGTCGCCCAACGAGGTCGCACGGCGCCTTGCCATTCAAGGCATTTCGGTCTGGGACGGCGACAACTATGCCTTCGAGCTCATGCACCGCTTTGGCCTAGCCGAAAGCGGCGGTGGCGTCCGCGCCAGCATAGTGCTCTACAACGACGCGAGCGACATCGACCGCTTCCTGGAGGCGGTCGCGGACATCGCGCGTGGTTAGTAGAGGCCCTCCCGGCGGGGGTACCTCTGGGAGCGCTCACGGTCATAGGCAGCAGCGTCGAATCGGGCTTCGGTCAGCGACTGCAGAATCTTGCCTGAGCTCGGCAGCTCCGAGCGGTCAATGTGCCGCTCCGGGTTCCACAGCTCCGAGCGGATCAGCGCCTTCGGGCACTGCGTGTAGGCCTCCTCGATCGTGATCAGGATTCCCAAGCGGGGAACCTTGCCCTCCACCGCGCTCGGGCGCAGCAGCTCGGGGTCGTCGACGACGGCGGCGCTCCCGTTGACCCGAAAGGTGTCTCCCACGCCGGGGATCAGAAACAGGAGCGCGATGCGAGACTCTTCGAGCAGGTTGGTGAGCGTGTCCGCGATCCGGTTGCCCGGTCGCTCCGGAAGAAGTAGGGTGCGTTCATCGATTACGCGGACGAACCCCGCGGGGTCACCGCGTGGAGAGATATCCAGGCCGCCGTCGGGCCTCCCGGTGGCGACGCACACGAACGGCGAGCGCTCGATGAATTGTCGGGTCAGGTCGTTGAGCCGATCGGCGATTTTCGCGGTCGCACCCTCTTTCGGCTGCCCGATGATTTCTCGCAACCGTGGCTCTCCGGTGACGGAGTTGCCGTTCTCCATGCCGAGACGCTACACGGGACGGGAGCGACGGGGTCCGCGGGGCTCGTAAAAGGAGAACCGGCTGGGGGCGAGTTGGACGAAACGAAGGCTATTCCTTCGAAACGTCCAAGCCGCCGAGAGACGCGCGCGCGCTCAGTCGAGCCAGTTCTCGCAGACGGAGGGGTGTCTCTGCGATGCTGCGCCGATGGAACAACGAATCAGCCTTGTGACTCTTGGCGTGAGAGACCTTGCGCGGGCGCGCGAGTTCTACGAGGCGCTCGGGTGGGGCGGGGCGCGTCAGCCCGACGACGAGGTGTGCTTCTTTCAAGCAGGCGGGATGGTATTCGGCCTCTGGACAGCGCTCGGCGGTCACGGCGCGCCGGGAATCGAGCTTGCCCACAACGTACGGTCGCCCGAAGAGGTGAGCTTCGTGCTCGATGAAGCGCTCAGAGCCGGCGGCACCATCTTACGTCCGGCGGACGTCGCCGAATGGGGAGGCACAACCGGGGCGTTCGCCGATCCCGACGGCTACGTGTGGGAGGTGGCGTACAACCCGAGCTGGACCCTCGACGACGGCGGCGCTGTGACGATCTAGCGTCTCAGAGACGTACATCGCCTTGCAGGATCCTCATCGCCATGCCGACGGGCCGCCGGCATTCCGGGCCCCAACTAAGGCAACGGCCGCGAGGCGCGTCGCGGGGGTGCTCTTCGCAGAGGCGCGGGAGCGGGTAGGCGGGTCGCGCCCACTCTCGGCGGAGCAGGTGCCGCGCTCCCCGGAGGAGATCGACGCGGAATGGCTCACCGCGGTTTTCTGCGCGCGAGCGGTGGGCGCGCGCGTGACGTCGGTGCGGACAGGCGGGGGAGGCTCTGGGACAACTACGCGGCGGGCCCTGCTGCTGAGCTACAACGATGCCGGGACCGCCGCGGGCCTTCCGACCAGGGTGTTCGCCAAGTGCACGACCACGCTTGCTCAGCGGCTCATGCTTGGTCTGGGCGGGTTCCTCTGCGGCGAGCCCGGGTTCTACACGCTGGTCCGTCCGGAGCTCGCGCTCGAGGCCCCGATCGGGTACTTCGGCGCGGTCGATCGACATTCCTGGCACTCGATCGTGCTGATCGAAGACGTCTCCGCCACCCGCAAAGCGACCTTCTGGCAGCCGTCCACTCAAGTTACGCGAGGCCAGATCGAGAATCTGTTGTCGAGCGTTGCCGGATGGCACGGGGCCCTCTGGGGCAGCGCACGGCTGGCTGGCTGGCGGTGGCTGAAAACGCCTGCGGAGCAGATGCGCCTGATCGATGCTCTGATCGGCTTAGCCAACCGTCTACCGGTCGGCGCCGAGCGCGCCAAGCGGGTGATCCCTTTTTCACTGCGAGAACGCCAAGCCGATCTCTACGCGGCGATGCGGTGCTCGATGGCGATGTCAAGCCAGGGGACGCCCACATACCTTCACGGCGATCTCCACATTGCCAACACATACCTTCTGGCGGGCGGGCGGATGGGCGTCGTCGATTGGCAGGTCGGACTTCAGGGTTCTTGGGCTCACGACTACAGCTACATCGTTGCCACCGCCCTGGACATAGAAGAACGACGTGCCTGGGAAGGCGAACTGCTGGACTTCTACCTCGAGCGTCTTGCCGTCGCCGGGGGTGAGCGGATCCCCCGAGATAAAGCGTGGAGTGCTTACCGATCCGCGCTCTTTTATCCCTACTTCGCGTGGGTGTACACGATGGGGCGCTCGCGGCTCCAGCCCAACTTCCAGCCCGACCGCGTCGGCCTGACGATGATCGAGCGAATCTCCACGGCGATCGACGACCTCGACTCGCTGGAGGTGCTTGGGCTGTGAGCCCGATACGCGACCCTGATCAGGCGGGACGGCTGCGGTCGAAAGCCTTGCGCAGGCGCCAGTCGACCAGCGCCACCACAAGCGTCATTAGCGCACTGAGCGTCGCCCGTTGAATCCGCGCTGACATCCGCGCCAGCATGGCCGGTTGCGTTTGAGTTGAGCCTAGAACGAGGATCCGACTCACCTTCGTCTGACCATATCGGCGAGCAGCGCTCCGGTGAATACCGCGGCGGCGGCTCCGAACGTGGGCGTCGTCCACTTCGCCGCGCGAGGTGCGGTCGCTGTGATCGCCGTGCTAACCATCGCGGTGGCAGCGGTCAGGCCAAGCGCAATCCGTTTTCCAGCCGTGCCGATGGCACCGGTGAGTTCCTCGCCGTCCGGAATCTCGACTCTCAACCCCGCGCCGGGTCTAGCGCCCGTGACGCGCTCAAGACTCTCGAACAGGCGGTCGACGCGCACCCCGAGCTTCTGGCCCTCGTAGAACAGCTGGCGCGGGCGGGTCGAGGCTCGCAGACGATTGCCAAGTTGGCGGAGATAGAAGGTGCCGGCGACTGAAAACGGATCGAGTGACGGGTCGAGTTCGGCCGCGGCCTGCTGCATCTGGCCAAAGGCCTTGCCGATCAGGGCCAGTGCAGCCGGCAAACGGACGCCGTGGCGCAGCGAGATCTCAGTGAGCTGTTGGAGCAGCGGCCCCAGTCGGAGCTCGTTGAGCGGCAGTCGGCGATAACGCTCGACGAGGTCCGCGAGCTCCGAGCGGAACTCCGGCGCGCCCAGGCTGGGCATCGGCTCCAATGACAGCGACGCCATCAGATCCGCGACGAACTCGGTGTCCTCTTGCCAGAACGCCAAGAGCAGCAGCAGAAGCGCGCGCCGCAACTCGCCATCGACCTCGCCGACCATTCCCAGGTCCAGCAAGTACACCTTGTCGTTCCACCACATCATGTTTCCGGGGTGCGGGTCGGCGTGAAAGAACCCTTCATTCAACACTTGCTCGTAGTACGCCTCTATGAGCTGACGCCCGGCCGCGAGACGCGCCTCGCCTTCCGGAGCCAGCTGCACGGGGATACCCTGGACCTCCTCCATCACAAGCAGGCGCGCGGTGGACAGCTCGTTGTACACGTGCGGCACCTGGACGTGGTCGAACCCCTTGAGCACGGAGTGCATGCGCTCGAGGTTGCCAGCCTCGTGCCGGAAGTCGAGCTCTCGGCGGAGCGACGACGAGAGGTGCGCGACCATGGCCGGGACGTCGATTACTTCCGTGAAGGCGCGCCGACCCGCTGCCTTGCGGGCGAACTCCTCAAGCAGGCCTAGGTCCTGGAGGATCTCCCGCTCGGCGCCAGGACGCTGCACCTTCACAACGACTCGCCCGCCGCCGAACAGAATCGCTCGGTGCACCTGGGCGATCGTTCCCGCCGCCATGGGCTCGGGCTCGAGACTCTCGAACACGTCCTCCCACGGGACGCCGAGTTCACGCTCCATCGCAGCCACCACATCTGGCTCGCGCAGAGGTGTGACGTTGTCCTGTAGTGCCGAGAGCTCCCGTATGAACGCCGGTGGAAGCAGGTCGGGTTGGGTGGAGAGAATCTGACCCAGCTTCGCGAAGGTCGGTCCAAGCTCTTCGAGCGCGTTGCGCAGGCGCCGAGCCTGCGCTGCCTCGGAAGTCTCGGGGTCGCTATTGCGTTCCAGCACGCCGCGCAGTTGGTATTTGGCCGCGACCGCAGCGATGCGGGCAGCCCGTCCCAACACCTCGCCCTCGCTTGCGGCGACGCGTGGCGCCTCCTCCTCGCGACGCGGTGTAGCCGGGCCTCCGTCGGTCGCACGGCTGTTCACGATCACCACAGTGCAGGGAGCCGCGTGGGACACGCGGTTGGGAACGCTCCCAAGCAGGAATTGCGTCCTCCCCCTCATGGTCACGTTCCCGACCACGACGATGTCGGCGCGCTCCTCGTGCGCTACCGCGACAATCGCCTCAGCGGGCTGTGAGTCGAACTCGAGCCTCGCCCTGCCGCGTGCCCCGGCGTGACGCTCGGCTAGCTCCGACAGCTCGGCGGCCGCGCTGGCGGTCCCCGCGTCGCCGCCAGCCACATGCTCCGGCGCGACGACGCGGACCACGACCAACTCGGCGGAGTAACGGTCGGCCATCTCGGCCGCCCACTCGACCGCCCGGGTCGAGGTGTCCGATCGGTCGGTGGCGACCAGGATCCGCTTCACCAACTTCGCCCCCCTTTAAGCTTGCCGAGCCGCAAATATACGCCACAGCGGTGGACCACTACGCCGCTTTGGGACCATGACGGAGCGGCAAGGGCTTTCATCCCATCGGACCATTCCCGACCGCGAGTCGACCGGGGTAGGCTGAAGCCATGGTTCTCTACACGTGCACCGACGGAAAAATCCTCGGCGATCTGCCGTCGGTGATCGCCCACCCCTGTGGCAGAGCCGCCAAGGCGCTTGACGAGTCCGGGCACTTGTACGAGTGGCGCAAGGTCAAGGGCGGGCGATTGAAGTTCTGGACCTGGGCCAATCGCGCCCGGGATCGCGCCGAGGTCGAACGCCTGAGCGGTCAGCGTGCTGTGCCGATCCTAGTGCTCGACGATGGCCAGGTCGTGGTCGGCTCGGGCGAGATCGTGCGGTGGGCGCACGACAATCCGCCCCAGGTGGCCCCTCCGGTGAATTGACGAGGCGGCGCTAAGGCGGCGCAGTTAACGCGTCAAATTAGCTGCCGATCACCATCGGGCTGCGACGGCGATCCGGACTCCAGGGTGACCACGATTGCGCTGCCTGGTGGCGGGTCGGAGGCTGCCATGAGCTGCCACGATGCCGCGGGCGCGACACACAATTGTCCTGGCCGGAGATGTGCCGCCCAGCTTGCGCCGTCCGGTGCGCGCTCGAGCACGTTGGGCCCTCCGACTCGCGCCGCGATGTCTGCAGCGAGGCGCGCTGCGTTGGCTGCCGCCGACCCTGGGTGAGGCTCCTCGGTCCGGATGAGCTGGACCTCTTTGATGCTCTTCAGGTCGCCCATGAGGATGGCCACGGGGACCGGTGTGGCCGCGGCGACGGCCTCGGCGGATGTCCCAAGGGCTGATGCCGCCTCCGCCGACCGCTGGCCGATGAGCACGAGCGATGCTTGCTCCGCGAGTGCTGCGTTGAGAATCCCCTCGGCGAGCCCGCCGTGGACCATCAGGCGAGGTTCGGTGTCCACACCGACAGCGAATCCGGCCGAACTGAGCTGTCGCAATAACGCGGCCCTGGCTTGCGCATCGCTCGGCGAACTCGCCAGTATCCCTCGCACCACACCGCTGTCCGGTGCGGCCACGCGAGCTCCGATCGCGAACCCGAGCGGCGCCTGTGCGGGGTCCTCGACGGTGACGAGGACACGCGCTCCCAGGTGCCGATCCACCACCGTTGGCACGGGCACCTGGTCCTTCGTGCGTTCAACGATTAGCGTTCCGACCACGATCGAGACGAGGATCAGGACGAGTGCACCGTTCACCACGGACTCATCGAACAGGCCGATGTTGAAGCCAACGACCGTCGCCGCCAAGGTGGCAGCCGCCTGTGGGATGGTGAGTCCGAGCATCAGGCCGGCTTGAGGCCTCGAGAACCCCATGGTCCAGTGCGCGATCAAAGAAGCGAGAGCCTTGCCGCCAATACTCGCCGCGATAAACAGCGCGGCAAGCTTCAGCGTCTGGCCCTCGATCATCACCTTGGGATCCAGGAGCATGCCGACCGAGACCAAGAAAATCGGCACGAACACCGCGGAGCCGAAGAAGTCGATTCGCTCCATCAACGGACCCTCATTGGGGACGAGGCGGTTCAGGGCGAGCCCCGCGAAGAAGGCGCCGACGATCGGCTCGATGCCGAAGCTCTGGGCCAGGGTTCCGGCCGCCAGAAATGATGCGATCGCGAGCAGGTACCGGACCACGCGATCCGTCCCGAGGTAGCGGAAGGCGAGCCGCGCAAGTCGGGGCAGGATGCCCAGCGAGAATACGACGAGAACCGTCAGGCCGACGACGATCTGAAGCGCGATCGATGCCGTCGATCCGCCCGCAAGCTGTGATCCCGATACGGCCGCGAGGACGACGAGCGCCGCGGTGTCCGTGAGGACGGTCGCGCCGACGGCGACCGCCACGCCGAAGTCGGTGGAGAGGCCACTCTCGCGGACGGTCGGGTAGAGGAGAAGGGTGTGGGACGAGAGCAGACCACCTAGCAGCAGAGCAGCAGGCGCCGACCAGCCCAATGCAAAGCCGATCGCGCTGCCGAACAACATTGGAAGCACAAACGTGATCCCGCCAAACGTGAGCACCGCGCGGCGGTGTACGCGCACGAGTGCCAGGTCGAGCTCGACGCCCGCCACGAACATGAGGTAGAGCAGCCCCAGCTGTCCGAGTTCAGGAATGGTGGTGTTGCCCGCTCCGATCAGGTTCAGTCCGAATGGACCGATGGCGTAGCCGCCAACGATTAGGCCGATGATTCCGGGAACCCTGGCGCGTCGGACGAGGGGCGGGCCGAATATCACCACCAAGAACAGGATCAGGAACTCCCAGGCAGGCCCGGTGGGCGACTTGATCGAGAGGGAGGCGAGCGGTAGCCCCGAGAGCTGGGCCGTCATCCGAGTGTCGTGTGCAACAGCGGGATCGAGGTTTCGGCATTCGCGGCAGCCGTGCCGACCCACTTCTTGAGCAAGCGGTCGATGGTGCCGTCGGCCGTGAACGCGCGGATTGCGGAGCTCACGGCCTGCTCGTTATTTGAGTTCTTGGGCAGAGCGGCCGCGATGGCCTCGGTCGTCGGAATCTGCGCAGCGGCTTCGAGCTTGCCGTGAGACTCTCTGGCGGTCGCGACCGCGGCAGGTAAGTCCTCAAGCACGGCGTCGACCGCTCCTCGGTTGAGGGCGGCCATCATCTCGGTCTCCTGATCGAAGATCCGGACAGGGAGATCCGGATTGATCCACTTGTTGATGACTCCGATGAACGTGGTCGCGCGGGTCGCTCCCCACCTGAGAGCCTGCGCGGTGTCCAGGTCGGGGATCGGGGTTCCGCTGCGTACGACGACGGTTGGCGCGTCGGTGAGATACGGAGTCGAGAACTGCAGACGCTGTTCGCGCTCTGAGGTCGGGGTAATCAAGTCCAATGCTACGTCCGCGCCGCCCAAGTTTCCGGCGACGATTTGGTGGAAGTGCTTGACGACGATTCGCACAGATCTCAAGCCAAAGCGAGTGGCCATTGCTTTCGCCAGCTCGTATTCAAAGCCGCCGGTCGGATGCTGAGGGGTGCCTTCCCAGAAACCCGCGGTGGGGTATCCGGACATGGCCACCGTCAGAACGTGCGGAGTCCGGGGCGTGAAGGTCCCGGCGGCAGGAGACGTCGACAGAGTCCCGCACGCGGCCGAGCCCGCCACCAGGGCGACGCCAACCAGCCCTCCCCAGAAGCGTCGTATCCGCGCTATTGAACGGCTCCTGCGCACCCGCAAATCGCTGCCCCCAAAAGACAACGGCCAGAGTCGCGGAACCGGCGCCGCAGCCGCCGGTCGGGCGGCAGCTCGCCTGTCGCCAGAGTGAACCGCTCAA
>DASYAP010000036.1:0-2286 GCA_036501265.1 Solirubrobacteraceae bacterium
CCGCTCCAGGGTCAAAAAGCCGTGCGATGCGGTCACCAGCGCGGTGTGGTGATACCAGCCCAGCCAGGAGCGGCCCTCATAGTGATCGAGGCCGAGTTCGCCCTTGAGCTGCTTGTAGTCGAGCTCGATCTTCCAACGCAGCCGCGCGAGGCGCGCGAGCTGTTCGGGCTCGGTGTCGGCGGGGAGGTTGGAGATCCAGTAGTCAGTCGGCTTGTCTTTGCCCTCGGGCCATTCGGCGATCAGCCATTCCTCGCGTGGCGGGACGCTCGCCTTCTCCCAGTCGTTGCCGGCACGGACCCGCAGAAAGCAGAACCGCGAGCTCATCGGCTCACCGTCGGGCCCGTCTCTGAACGTGACCGTCTGAAACTGCTCGGCGCCCAAGCGGGCGATCAGCGCGCCGATCGCCTCGGGCTTGCGGTCGGGCTGCGGGCGGGTCTTCTGCCGGCCGCTACCGACCTCACGTGGCTCGGGGACCTCGAAGATCGTCTCGGGCGCGAACACGGTCGTGTCGGGCGAGACCGCGAACACGTACTCGCGACCGGCAGCGTCAAGCCGCTCGCGCAGCTCGGTCTTATCGCCATACGCGCAGTCGCCCAACACCGGCGCCGGCGCGATCTGCCAGCCTGCCGCACGCTCGATCAAACCAACCCCGAGCTCCGGCTTGGTCTGAAACTCGACCTCTGAGGGAATCTTCGCTTTGCGCCGACGCTCGGGGTCGTCACACCACTCCTGCGGCAGGTATAGCGCCCACCCCAGCGGCACCGTTCCGTTGCTCCCGACGGCATGGACCGACACGCCGATCTGGCAGTTACCGATCTTCCCAAGCGTCCCCGAGTACTGGCGCTTGACCCCAGGCGAGCGCTTCCCGTCCTTCGGGAACCCGGTGTCATCCAGCACCCACGCCTCAACATCAATCTCAGGCGCGACGCGCTCAGCGACCGCGCGGACGACCACCGCAGGATCCCACGGGCTGTCAGCCAAGAACTGCTGCAAGCTCTGGTAGTCGGCATCCCCACCGAGACGCTCGACCATCGGCTCAAGCGACTTGCGCGGCCCTTGCTCGATCAACCCCCGCAGATACGTGGCGCCGTTGACCACCTGCACCGGCCGGTTCATCGCCCCCGCCAACACCGCCTCCGCGAACGCCTCCAACCGATCGGCCACCACCGACGGCGCATCGACCCGCCCGCCCACACCAGAACTGGCTTCGCTCACCGCGACCATCATCGCTCCTCACGCCGGCAACCAGACGCGAGAGGGGTTCGCCGTCACCCCACCAAACTCCTACAACAAAACCAACAAAGCACTAGTCTAACTCTGGCGGCCTGAACTGACAACGCCACCCGGGTCCAGGCCACGTTCACGATCTCGCGCTGGACAACGTGGCTGCCAAACTGGTAGGGTCGGGCTGCCGTCGGCGTGGAAGGTTCAAGTCCTTTGCCATGTCGTGTGAGGGCGACCAGCCGTCTGTGCCGTCGCCATATTAGTGGTAAGCGAGCGCGAGTTTCGGCTCGCTGGTATAGTCTCGCTGCGTCTTCGTCATGTACGACGTCTGAGGGGGAAGCAGTTGAGGGGCAGCCGGCTGCACGTTGGGGTGACTTCTTGGCGGGTTCGGTTGCTGGGGTCAGCCGGCGCGGCGGCGCTGGCGGTGCTGCTTGCTGGGCTCGTCGGGGCAACTTCGGCTCGCGTGACGCGTGTGTCGGCTGCGAATGCGCGGTTCGTCGGCGCGCCGTGCCCGGCTGGAGTGCCGGCGAATGTCAAACACCCGCGCTGCGGTTATCTGGTGGTGCCCGAGAATCGCGCTCGACCCGGTGGGCGCAAGATCCGCCTGGCCGTAGTAAGAATCCCGGCGGTTTCCCGCGATTCCTCAGGAGTGCCGTTGGTCTACCTCAATGGCGGCCCGGGCTCGGACGCGCTCAGCGTCTCTGGAGAACTCGTCGATTCGGGCTTTAACCGCGACCGCGAGGTGATCGTGCTGGCGCAGCGGGGCACGTACGGGTCAAAGCCGTTACTCGCGTGCCGCTCGCTGGATGACTTCCGCGCCAACCTCGACCGTCGGCTTGACGCGCGGTCCACCGGTCGGGGGCTGGCCGCTGCCGCCGCGCGGTGCCGCGCCCAGCTGCGTGCGCGGGGCGTCGACCTGGCAGCGTTCAACACCACCGAGAACGCGGCGGACGTCGCCGATCTGCGCCGGGTGCTGGGGATCAGGAGCTGGGATGTGTTCGCGCACTCCTATGGGACCGAGCTCGGCCTGACCTACATGCGGCTCTATCCGAAGGGAATCCG
>DASYAP010000037.1:0-6617 GCA_036501265.1 Solirubrobacteraceae bacterium
CGCGGACTGTGATCTCGGCAGCGCGGTGGATGGGTGCCCCTAGTTGCGCTGTCGCCGTGGGCTGGGTGACCCAAGCGGTGACATCGATTGCCCTGGACGCAACTTCGAGCTCCGCACAGCTGCCATTCAGTTTACGCCGGGACGCCAACCCGCCAATGGGCGAGATAGCCTTGGCCCGGTGGAGATCGTCCGTCGGGAGCAGCGTGAGGCCTTCATCACCGCCGATGGCTCTTCGATCCGCGAGCTCGCCGGAACCCCGTCCGCCAACGCGACGAACCAAAGCCTCGCTGAGGCGTTTGTAACGCCCGGAGCCGCCACCGTCGCCCACCTTCATCGCCGCACCGAGGAGATCTATCTCTTCACCGCGGGGAGCGGGCGAATGCGCCTCGGTGATGAGGAGCGGGCAGTGCGGGCGGGCGACTGCGTGGTGATACCGCCGGGCTCTCCTCACAAACTGTGGGCTGACGAGCGGGAGCCATTGATTCTGCTCTGCTGCTGCGCACCGCCCTATTCGCATGACGATACCGTCCTGCTCGAAGAGTGAGCAGTCGAACAAGGGGGTCGTAAATGGCGATGGAAGCGCAGGAGCTCGATCGCAGGCAGCGTGAGCTATGGCGGCGTGGAGCGCAAGGCTGGGAGCGCCGACAGGCGTCGCTTCGAGAAAAGACGGCGCCGGTTTCGCACTGGCTCGTGGATGCGATCGGCCCTCAGCCGGGCGAACGGGTCCTCGAGCTCGCGGCGGGCCCCGGCGAGACCGGGTTCATCGCAGCGCAACGCATCGGGCCAGAGGGGCGGCTGCTGTGCACGGACCAGGCGCCCGAGATGGTCGAGGTTGCACGGCGGCGGGCGTCCGAGCTTGGGCTCACCAATGTCGACTTCGCGGTCATCGAGGCGCAGGAACTGGAGCTCGAGGCAGGCAGTTTCGACGCAGCGCTATGCCGTTGGGGATACATGCTGATGGCCGATCCGAATGAAGCGATGCGGCGGACGCACGTGGCGCTGCGCGGCGGGGGTCGTCTAGCGATGGCCACGTGGGACCGCCCGGACCGGAACCTCTGGATGGCCGCCCCCGCGATGGCGCTCGTGGGACAAGGGGTCATCCCACCTCCCGACCCCGCCGACCCAAGTCCGTTCGCCCTCCCTGACCCCGTCGATGTCGAAAGCCGTCTGCGCTCCGCAGGCTTCGCCTCGGTGCGCACCGACCGGCTCGAGTTCTCGCAGCGCTACCCGAGCTTTGACGAGTACTGGGCGGAGACTTTGGATTGTGGCGCGCCGATCGCCGCAGCGGTCGCCGGGCTGCAGGCGGCTCAGGTCGACGCCATTCAGATGGCGACCCGTCAAACGTTGTCCCAATTCACCACGCACAATGGGGGCATCGATATACCCGCAGGCGCGGTGGTGGCGGTCGCACTGGTCTGAGGCTCGCGGCGCGTTAGGGCAGCGGCTCACGGTGCGTTAGGGCGGGACCGGCTTCCCTGCCGGCAGCACCAGCACCGAGCTGCGGGCGTTGTTGAGCTCAGTGCGGACGTCCCCCCCGATCACGTTATGACCGGGCGGCGCATCGGGCTGCGAGCCGACGACGATCAAATCCACCGGCTCGCCCGGCGAACGCATGACCGCTGCGCCGAGCTCCCTCGCCAGCACGTTGGCGGTCTCCCGGGCGACCTCGTTCGTGGGGCCGGCCACCGGTACTGCGATCGAGCTGATGACGCCGTCGAGCCGGGTGCGCAACCCGGCGGCCGCGATGCCGATCGCGACCGAGCCACCGTCGAGCAAGTGCTGGGCGGAGGTGCCTGGCTCGATGTGACCCGGCGGGGTCCGGTAGTCGGACCCGAATACGATCAGCGAGGCTCCTTCGCTCTCGGCCAACTGCTCCAGGCGCGCTCCTGTAGACGCGCCGATGACGACGTGTCGCGTTATATCGGGGTCCCCGAGCAGGGAGGCTCCTCGCTCGAGGCGCTGCTCGGCATCGTGCTGGGCAAGCGCCTCGCGGCTCGGATCGAACTCACGAGCATGGCGCACATATGCGAGTGCCAGCGCAAATCCAGCGGGCGCCAGCATCTTTCCCAGGGCCAGGGCGTCGTCGTCGTTGGCGGTCCCGTCGTAACTGATGATCAGCTTGGCGCTCATTGATGCGGAATCCTTCGCGACGCACAGTAGATTGGCATCGGCCGGGTGGACAGTTTCACGGCAACGAGGCTGTACAAGTGGCGGTATCTGACTACTCGAACAGCCCGTCGACCGAGACCTCGATGCGGCTGGTCCTCTCGCTGATTTCGGCGACATCCAACCGCGGCTCGGGTGGTCGGACGACTTCGCACAGTAGCTGCACCTCGGCGGTCAAAAACCGCGACGGCTGACCGAAGCCGTGGGCGTCGTCTATCCCGCGGGGGCGGTGGTAGTAGCGAACCGGGACGTAGAGGTGAAGCCGTCGCTTTGGCCGGGTCATCGCGACGTACAGGAGCCGGCGCTCCTCGTCTATCGTCTCGCTGGACCCCGCAGCCATGCAGGCGGGGAAGTTCCCGTCATAGAGCGCCAGGACATGGACGTCCTGCCACTCGAGCCCTTTGGCCGAATGCACGGTGGAGAGCACCAGGTAGTCCTCGTCCAGGAGCGGAGGGCCGGCAAAGTCCGAGCTGGAGACCGGCGGATCGATGACGAGCTCTGAAACGAACTGACGCAAGTCGGGCGACTCGTGCGCCGCGGCGACTAACTGCTCGAGATCGCTGAGCCGCGCAGCCCCATCGGGGTAGCGCGCGGCGATCAATGGCGTCAGCGCATGGCAGAGTTGCTCTGCCCGCGCGCCCGCGCTTGCTCCTACTTCACCGCTCTCGCGCAACGCGGCGACAACGACGTCGGCCTGGGGACGCGCGAGGGCCGGCAACCGGTCTCTGGCCTGCGGCCAACCGGCGAGGACCTCCCCGTCGCGCGCCATCAGCACATCGAGAGCCCTGCGAGCCGTGGCCGGCCCTACCCCTTCGAGCAACTGGAGAATGCGAAACCACGCCAGCTCGTCGCGCAGATTGTCCGCCAAGCGAAACAGCGCGATCAGGTCTTTGACGTGGGCGGCTTCCAGGTAACGGAGCCCGCCGTACTTGACGAACGGAACTTGGCGGCGGGCCAGCTCCAGTTCCAGCAGCGCACTGTCGTGCGAGGTCCGCATGAGCACCGCCTGCTCGCGTAGCTCCATGCCTTCCTCACGCCGGCGCAGAACTCTGTCGCAGACCTCGACCGCCTGTGCGGACTCGTCGCGACAGAACACGAGCTCGGGCCGAGCGCCCCCCTCTTTTTCCGTGCGCAGTCGCTTTGGAAACGAACGTGCCGCCTGAACCGCCAAGGCGTTTGCGACATCGAGGGTTGGCTGCATCGAGCGATAGTTGCGCTCAAGCGTGACCACGTTGGCGTCCGGGAAGTGGACCGCGAAGTCCAGGATGTGATCCACCGACGCCGCCCGCCAGCCATAGATTGCCTGTAAGTCGTCGCCCACCGCGGTCAGCTCGCGGCAATGACGCCGCAGATTGCGGACGATGTCCACCTGCAGGCCGTTTACGTCCTGGTACTCGTCGATCAGCACGTGGTCGAAGCGCTCGGAGAGCTTCGCGCCGATCACCTCGTCGGCCGTGAGCGCGCGCCAATACAGCAGCAAGTCGTCGAGATCGATCACGCCAAGCGTCTTCTTACGCGCCGTATATGCCTTGAAGAGAGCTGCGATTGCTTCGGTGTGCTCCTCACACCACGGAAACAGTTCTGCGACCAGCTCGCTCAGCCGACGCTGGCTGTTGACCGTTCGCGAGTAGATCTCAAGCAGCGTGGCCTTCTTGGGAAAGCGGGTCCGGCTTTGCGCATGACCGTGCTCCTCTCGAAGCAGGTCGAGGACGTCGGCGGCGTCACTGGCGTCGAGCAGGCCGAACCCCGAGGACAAGCCGAGCGCCGCCGTGTGCTGTCGGACGAGCTGGTGTGCGACGGAGTGAAAGGTGCCGCCCAGGACCCCACGACCGCCTGCAGGGATCGAGATCATCGTTCGACTGCGCTGGAGCATTTCGCGGGCCGCCCGGCGGGTGAAGGTGAGCAGCAGGATCCGCTCAGGCGGTGCACCCGCGGCGACGAGCCACGCCACGCGCGCACAAAGGGTCGTCGTTTTTCCCGTCCCGGCGCCGGCCAGGATCAGGAGAGGGCCGCTGGGGTGCCGCACCGCAGCCTGCTGCTGCGGGTTCAGCTCGGAGAACCAGCGCTCGGAGGCGGCAGGCGTCGCGGGGTTGTTCCGAACCGGCGAGCGGGCCTGACCGTCGAACATTCGTTCGGACAGTAGGTCGAGGGCCGGACGGCACTCAACCGCCCGCAGGAAATGGTTTCGCGCTCGGCGGCCGTCCGCTGGCTCGGACGCTTCGCGCTAGAAGCGCGGGCGTCACGATCCACGCCCTCCGCGTGGCGGCGGACGCACTCGACGCCAAATCTGTCGGGCGGGCGGAGGGGCGCTGGAGCGAAAGCGGGCACGCCCCCCTGCTGGCGCCGCAGTCGACGAAGTCGCCAGGGGTGGGCGTGCACTTGGATGAAACGAAGGCATAGCCTTCGAAATCTCCAAACGCTGCCTTCTTGCGGGCGCGCGCATGCGCGCCCCCGCAAGGTCGGCACACGTGCCGACCCCAACCGGGTGAGGCGAGGGAGCGACTACAACGGCTGTGCATCGACCACAAACTCGCCTGATCCCTCGCAATCCGGAAGGGCCATGATTCGAGACTGCTCCATGACCTCCAAGCGCCGCGACGTCGAGACTGTCGCTGGACCAGCGCGGGCACTTCCGGCTGGTGGGCATCAGCCTGCGCTAAAGCTAGGGACCGGGGCGCTGCATGGTAGGTGCCAGCAGGCCTTACCCCCAGCCGAGCCCGTGAGCGTTGGCCCGGACGGGGGCGCTGGAGGGCGCGATCAAGTCGGTCTTCGGATGGACCGGCAGGATCAGCGGTTTGCGGGGGGTCCGCTTGAAGTTGAAGTCTTTGATGAGGTTGCCCAGCTGGGGCGAGTCTTCGCGTACATCGGGGCGTGGATCGGGTCGCCCGTCAGTCTTAGGGTCGAGCCTGGCCCCGGCCATAAAGTCGTCCTCGATGAACTTGGCGTAGGCGTCGAAGCTGAGCGTCTGGTGGTCGATGTACCCGCGCTTGGCGTAGGGGCTGATCACCAGGCTCGGGACGCGTAGCCCGTAGCCGTTCGCATCCACCTTGGGCGGGGCCACGTTGTCGTAGAAACCGCCCCAGTCATCCCAGGTCAAAAAGATCGCCGTCGAATTCCACTCCGGGCTGCGCATGATCGTGTTGATCAGCCCGGTCACATACGTCTGCCCGGCGCTGATCCGTGTGTCGTAATTGTGCTCCGAGACGTTGGCGTTTGGCACGACCCAGGAGACCGCGGCCAGCCTCCCCGTCTGTGCCGCTGTGAACAAGTGCTTGATCGACTGGACATTCCTGGTCTGGTTGTCCTTGATGACAGTGTCGAACCACTTGAGCGGATACCAGATCGAGATGCTCCGGGGTCCACCGATATGGGGTGCGCACGACTGCGTCGTATCCGTGTCGCACAAGGGTTCGGTTCCCTGGAAGATGTAGTAGCGCCAGCTGACGGCGTACTTGTGCAGCAGGTAGGTGAGATCGGTCCAGGCGTAGACCGGCCGCATCCTGGCACGTCGAAACCCCGGCGGGTACGCCGGCTTCGCGGGATCGTTGGTGCAGCTGACTGGATCGTTGTGCGTAGTGCATTTAGCCGACCACAGCGAGGTCAAGAACAGGTGCGAAGGGAGGCTCCAAGAGGCCACTGAGGCGAACATGTGGTCGTTGAGCACGAAGTTGTGCGCGTACCTCCAGTAGTTGGGGATTTCCTTGCCCGTGTGGTAGCCCATCGCATCGTCGGCAGGCACCGACTTAAATGTCGAGGACGTCTCCTGCTGTTTGACGAACCCGTCCATCTTGCCGCCGTCGATCTGCGCCTTCGCGGAAGCAAACCCGTACGGTCCGCCGCCGTTAAGGTCGTGGCGGTCGTGGAAGGGGCGCACGCAGCGCTCGCCTGGATCGGGAACGCACGGCACCTTGCCGGGATGGCCGCCGAGGCCGGGGATGCCGTCGGCGCGACGGTACGTGCCAAAGTAGTTATCGAACGAGCGGTTCTCTTGCATGATGATCACTATGTGGCGGATCTTGTGGATCCCGCGCAGCCGCCCGTTACTCCGCGCCGGAGAGTCAAACCCCGCGCGGCCTGCCGGCGAGCTGCTCGCCGACCCCGACCTGTCCGCCAGCGCGATCGCGATCAACGCCGCTATCGCCAGCAACCCCGACATCCGAGCCAGCCTCACCTAACCCACCCCCACGTTCCTGTCGTTTCGACTAGTGGCTGCTGCAGCCGATCGCTTTTGGGTCTCGTGGGCGTCCTCGATCAGGTCGCGCGCCTGAGCCTGGGTGTGGGTCGTGCCGGTTTGCTTGTGGACCTCGCGAATGTAGCCATCGAGTGTCCTGCATGCGCCGGAGACGTCACCCGCCATGTACTTGGACCTGGCGAGCCTGACCTTGTGCACGAGCGTCTCGCCCGGTCCCACGCCGCGCGAATCGACCAGCAGATCGCGAAAGTCGTGCGCC
>DASYAP010000038.1:0-3774 GCA_036501265.1 Solirubrobacteraceae bacterium
CGGGCTAGCCGCTGAACGCTCCTGGGAGAAGCTGGTCACACAGGCCCGCGAGCAGGGCGTTGCAAGGATCGCGCTCACCGATCAAAGTGCGGCGGCGCAGGCCGGCGAGGCGTGGACCGACGGGGAGGTGCTGAGCGGCGCTGACGGGCTAGTACAGCTGGTCACCGAATCCGAGGCCGATCTGGTAGTCAACGGGATTGTCGGCTCGGCGGGTTTGGTGCCCTCGGTGGCGACGCTCGGCGAGGGGATCGACCTGGCTCTCGCCAACAAAGAGTCGCTGGTGGTGGGCGGGGAGCTCGTGATGGCGCTCGCACATGCCACAGGTGCGCAGGTGATCCCGGTTGACTCCGAGCATTCCGCACTGCACCAGCTGCTGAGCGGCGAGCAGCTCGGAACGGTCGATCGCTTGATCCTGACGGCCTCGGGCGGCCCCTTCCGCGGCGCCACCGCTGCCGTCCTCGAGGACGTAACGGTGGCGCAGGCGCTTGCCCATCCAACTTGGGACATGGGGGGCAAGATCACGATCGACTCCGCCACGCTGATGAACAAGGGGCTCGAGCTGATCGAGGCCCACCACCTCTTCGGCACGCCATACGAGCGGATCGAGGTGGTGGTGCATCCGCAGTCGATCGTCCACAGCCTGATCCAACTCTGTGATGGCGCGACGCTCGCGCATCTCGGCTATCCGGACATGCGCGTGCCCATCTCCTACGCCCTTCACTACCCCGAGCGAGTGGATGTGCCCGTTGCCCCGCTCGATTTGGTCGAGGTGGGGGCGCTGCACTTCGAGGCTGTCGACCTGGAGACGTTCGCCTGCCTCCGACTGGCGCGCGAGGCCGCGCTTCAGGGGGGTACTGCGCCGTGCACGCTCAACGCCGCCAACGAGGTCGCTGTCCACGCCTTCCTCGAGGGTCGCCTGGGATTCCTCGGGATACCAGCCGTGATCGAGGAGACGCTGACGCGCCTCCCCGCTGGAGCGGTGCATTCGTTTGAAGCGCTGGCTGAGTCCGACCGGCAGGCGCGGGCGACGGCGAGCGAGCTCGTCGCGGCCAGGGCGCCCGCCTAGAGCCTCAACTCGGCCCTGCCACACTGGAAGCCGGCATGTCCTACCTGCTCGCCTTCCTTGGTTTCATCGCGCTGATCGTTCTGCACGAGGCCGGCCATTTCACGGCGGCCAAAGCCGTTGGAATGCGAGTCGAGCGGTTCTCGTTGTTCTTCGGTCCGATGCTGGTCAAGGTCAGGCGCGGCGAGACCGAGTACGGGATCGGACCGATCCCGCTCGGGGGCTACGTGAAGATCACCGGCATGAACCCGCACGAGGAGATGCCGCCGGAGGTTCGCCCACGGGCTTACTTCAACCAGCCGGTGTGGAAGCGGATCGTGGTCATCCTGGCGGGCCCGGTGGTCAACCTGCTGATCGCGTTCTTCATCCTCTACGGGGTCTATCTGACTCACGGGGTGGCAAAGACCAGCCACGGCCAACTCGTCTCAAGCACCACGCTGGCAGCGGGGGCGTTCCAGCCGCCCGGGTCGCACTACCTAAAGGCGGGCGACCACATCGTCGCTGTGGACGGCCGCAGAGGCCTTTCGGCCGAACAGATAAGGCATGTGATCGAAGGGCATAGGTGCGCTGGCGCGCAAACCAACGGCTGCGAGGCGAGGACACCGGTGGTCCTCCAGGTGCGGCGCGACGGCCACCTGCTGCAATTCTCGATCCGTCCGCGCTACCACGCGAGCGAGCATCGCATGCTCATCGGCTTCGCGTTCGCGCCCGCAACCGAAAGCCTGGGGCCGCTGGGGGCTGCGGGCCACAGCGGAAGCGAGATGTGGTACGTCACCAAGACCACCGTCAGCACGGTGGGCCGGATCTTCGAACCCAAGGAGCGCAAGCAGCTGCATGGTCCGGTGGGCGCGTTCAAGGTCACTCAGCAGGTATTCGCCTACAACGCGACCCAGGCGCTGTTGACACTGGCTCTGATTTCGCTCTCGCTGGCGGTCGTCAATCTCTTTCCCTTCCTCCCGCTCGACGGAGGTCACGTGTTCTGGGCGGTGGCTGAGAAGATCCGCGGCCGCCGGATTCCGTTCTCGGTCATGGAGCGCGCTGGGGTGGTGGGGTTCGTCCTGATCATCCTGGTATTCGTGATCGGGCTGAGCAACGACATCTCGACCCTCACCGGACATGGGTTCCAAGTTCGTTAGCGGTAGCGTTGCGGGTCGAGAGGGATGGAAAGCAGGACCACCACGGCTACGGCGTCGCGCGCGGTTGACGCGCCAACCATCGCCGACGCGCTCAGGCGCACGGCCGCGGCACACCCCGACCTGACGGCGGTCCGCACCCTCGACGACGCCGTCAGTCTCAGCTGGGGTCAGCTGCTCGAGCGTGTCGACGCCGCTGCGGGCGGCCTTGCCGGACTTGGTCTCCGCCGAGGCGAGACGGTCGCGATCATGCTCTCCAACCGCCCGGAGTTCCAGGTCGTCGATCTGGCCGCAGCCACCCTCGGCGCGGTGCCCTTCTCGGTCTACACGACCTATCCCCCGGAGGCCGTCTGCTACCTGCTGCGCGACTCAGGGGCGAGGGTGGCGATCGTCGAGCGGGCTTTTCTGGAGACGATGCTCGAAGCGCGTGAGGGATTGCCCTCGATTGCGCACGTGGTCGTGGTCGACGGCCTGGCTGGCGAAGACACCGTCTCGCTTGAGTCGCTCGAGCAGTCGGGTCGCGCGTTCGACGGTGCCGCCGCGAGCGCCCGGATCGGCCCAGATGACCTCCTAACGCTCATCTATACCTCGGGCACCACGGGCAATCCCAAGGGCGTAGAGCTCTCCCACCGCGCGGTGATGGCCGGCGCGAGGACGGTCGACGAGATCATCGATATCGACGCCGGTGCGCGGCTCATCTCATGGCTGCCCGCGGCCCACATCGCCGAGCGCATGGCCCACCACTATGTTCCGGTGGTCTACGCCGGGACCGTGACCTGCTGCCCCGATCCCCGGCAGGTGCTCTCCTACCTGCCTCAAGTGAGGCCCACGTGGTTCTTTGCGGTGCCGCGCATCTGGGAGAAGCTCAAGGCAGGGCTCGAGACGATGCAGGCCGCTGCACCGGTGCAACAGCGCCGGCCGGTGCAGGAGGCGCTGACGGCGGCGATCGAGCGCCTGCGGTTGCGCCAGCGGGGCCAGCCCGTCCCCGACGAGCTCGAGGCAAAGGTGGCGCTGGCCGACGAACAGATCTTCTCGAAGGTGCGCGAGCTGCTCGGTTTGGACCAGGCCGTCGCCGTCAACAGCGGGGCGGCCCCCGTGCCGGTAGAGGTAGTGGAGTTCTTCGGTGCGTTGGGGATCGAGCTGGCCGAGCTCTGGGGCATGTCAGAGACGTGCGGGGTCGGTGCTTGTAACCGCCCCGGAGCGGTCAAGATCGGGACGGTCGGCCCCGCGTCGCCGGGGTCCGAGATCCGGATTGCGCAAGACGGTGAGGTGCTGTGGCGCGGCCCGTCGCTGATGAGCGGCTATCGCAGCGACCCTGCCAGGACCGCCGAGGCGGTGGACGGCGAGGGGTGGCTTCACACCGGGGACATCGGCAGGCTCGATGCCGACGGCTACCTCGAGATCGTCGACCGCAAGAAGGAGATCATCATCAACGCTGCCGGCAAGAACATGTCTCCGGCCAACATCGAGGGGCGGCTGAAGGCGGCGAGTCCCCTGATCGGCCAGGCCTGCTGCATCGGTGACAGGCGGCCATACAACACCGCGCTGATCGTGCTCGATCCCGACTTCGCGCCCCAG
>DASYAP010000039.1:0-4539 GCA_036501265.1 Solirubrobacteraceae bacterium
TACAGGGCGGTCGTGGGCACGATCGACCCTCGCCATAAGGTCGCGATCCAGTTGAAAATCTTGACCCCCGTGGGGATGCCGATCAAGAACGAGCTCAGCATGAAGAATCCGAGCACGACTATTGGCACCGGCGAGGCGAACATGTGGTGGGCCCACACGAGCGTGGCGAGGAACGCGATTACGGCGCTCGAGGCCGCGACCGCCTTGTAGCCGAAGATCGGTTTGCGCGAGAACACCGGGATGACCTCGGAGATGATTCCGAAGCCCGGCAGCACCATGATGTAGACCTCCGGGTGGCCAAAGAACCAGAACAGGTGCTGCCATAGCACCGGCGAGCCGTGCGCGTTTGGATCGAAGAAGTGGGTTCCAAAGTGCCGGTCGGCGAGCAACATCGTCACCGCGGCCGCCACCACCGGGAGAGCGATGATCAAAAGGATCGCGTAGACGAGGAGCGTCCACACGAACAGGGGCAGGCGGCCCCAGGTCATTCCGGGCGCACGCATGTTCACGATCGTCGCGTAGAAGTTGATCGCGCCAAGTAACGAGGAGATACCGGTTAGGTGGATCAGGAAGATCCACGCATCCTGGCCGCCGCTGGGCGAGAACTGGATGCTCGAGAGCGGCGGATAGCTCCACCATCCGGCCTCCGGGGGCTGCCAGAAGAAGGTCGCGTAGAAGACGATCCCGCCGAACAGCAAAAGCCAGAGGGAAAGCGCGTTCAAGCGCGGGAAGGCCATGTCTCGCGCCCCGATCATCAGGGGCAGGAAGTAGTTGCCGAAGCCCGCCATCACCGGCACGACGAACAGGAAGACCATCGTCGTTCCGTGCATCGTGAGCAGCTCGTTGTAGTGCTCTCCTGTCAGCAGCGTGTTGCTCGGGACGCCGAGCTGCAAGCGCATTAGGAGTGCCTCGACGCCGCCCAGGATGAAGAACACGAACGTGAGGACCAAGTACATGATCCCGATGCGCTTGTGGTCGGTCGTCATCACCCAGTCGATCCAGCGGCGGGACGTCCGGGGGACCGTGACCTGGTGCGCGCCGATCTGCGGGACGGGCCGCGGCTCGGTTCCGGTGACGGTGGAGGGGGTCGTGACCGCCATGGCTACAGCTGTCCTTCGCTGGTCAGTTGCTGGCGAAGCTTTCCGACCTGATCGTTGGCCGCATTGATCGCGGCGCCCTGCTGCTTTATCCACGTGTGGTACTGCGGCGGCGGCACGACCTTGACCTGCGCGGTCATGAAGGCGTGCTGGCGGCCGCACAACTGCGCGCACTGCCCGTGGAAGAGGCCCGTATGGAGGGCCTTGAACCACGTGTATGTCGTGTAGCCCGGCACCGCGTCGACCTTGCCGCCCAGGGAGGGCACCCACCAGGAGTGGATCACGTCGATGCTCTGAATCACCAACACGACCGTGGTGTGCTCGGGCACGACCATCTGCTGGTAGGAGTACGGAAGCTTGGCATCGAACCGATGCTTGTTACACGTGGCCCCGTAGGAGTACATCCAGATGAACTGGCGGCCCGTGACGCAGACCGTGAGCTTCTTGCCATTCGGGGGGCTCGGCTCATTGAGCGAGGCCGAGAGAAATGAGCTGCTCGCGGAGGAATTCGGCGGGTTGAGGATCGACGGCAGCTTGATGAAGGTCACGACGGTAATTGCGACGAGGATCAGCGCTGCGGCGACCGTCCAGCCCACCTCGAGCGGGGTATTGCCGTGGATCTGAGCGGCGTGCTTGCTCTTCTTGGCGCGGTACTTGTAGACCGAGTACACAAGCGCGCCCTCGACGATCACAAACACGACGGCCGCCATGTACAGGATGATCTTGTACAGCGAGGAGATCTGGTTGGCGTTGGGTGAGCCCCCAGACTTGGGCACGAAGAAATTGGCCGACGCCACGGGCGCCAGCACCAACGAGATTGCCAGTGAGGCGCCGAGCACGACCGTGAAGGCGATCGTCCAGCGCGGGGTGCGCCGCCGGCTTGGTCGTGTCGGCTCGGCTCGCAAGGCGCGGGGCATTCTACCCGCACCCCAGCCACGACCGGGCCGCCACGGCCGCGTCGGCCCGGTCCCGTGTCGACTCCTTCGGGCCGCTCCCGACGCCGGACGGCCCCGTCCGGCCGGCCGAACCTATACTGCCCTCCCTTGCGCAAACGGAGGGGGATCAGAGCGCTTGCCTGGGGCCTCCTCCTGGCGGGGGTGGCTGCACCAGCGCTGCGTCGCCGCCTCTCGCTCCCGCCAACCGCCGTGCTCGCGACCGCGGGGTTTGCTCCGATCGCCGCATCTGTCCTCTACAAACGGACCCCACTCCGCGATGTGGCCGTGTGCGGGCTGAACATGTGGGCCTACATAGCCGCCTACGAAATGCCGCACGACGACCCCGGGCGGCTGGCCGACCGGGTGCTGATCGACTACCCGATCGCAATCGACCGTGCGCTTGGGCTCGGAGTGACCCCGACCGCCCGTCTCCAGCACAGGTTTGGCCGGCCCGGTGAGATCAGGCGGTTCGAGCGCGTGCTGGTCTGGTGTCATTGGTTGTGGTTCTTCGTTCCCCACGGCGCCGTTGCCTACGTGCTAGTGCGAGACAGGGCCGGCCACAACCGTTTCCCGTCGGCGGCTGCGCGCATGTATGCCGTGTTCGATATCGGCGCGATCTTCTACTGGGCGATGCCGACGGCGCCTCCCTGGTGGGCGGCGGCGCGGGGTCAACTCGAGGACGGGCGTTCGATCGGCGTGCGCCGGATGATGATCGAGTATGGCCCGGAGGCCTGGGGTCGACTCTGGGCCCCTCTGTTCCAGTTTCTCGGGGGGAACCCGCTTGCCGCGATGCCTTCTCTCCACATCGCCACCTCGCTCACGGCCGCAGAGATCCTCTCGGAGACCGGCCCGGTCGCCGGCGCGGTCGGGTGGGGTTACACCGGCCTACTCGGCCTCGCGCTCGTCTACCTGGGTGAGCACTACGTCGTCGACCTCATCGGCGGGGTCGCGCTGGCCGAGACGGTTCGCCGGGCGGCTCCGCGGGTCACCCCTCTCGCGCGCCGACTCACCGGCGGTCTGAAGCTCCTGCAAGCCCAACTCGAGGTCGCGTAGGCGTCGGGAAGCCAAGCTATACTTACTGAAGTATGGAGCGGCGACACGACAGCGTGATCATCATCGGCAGCGGGCCTGCCGGCTACACAGCCGCGCTCTATACGGCGCGGGCAAACCTCGAGCCGCTGGTGATCGAGGGCTTTGCCTGGGGCGGACTGTTGCAGCAGACGACCGACGTCGAGAACTACCCCGGTTTTCCTGAGGGGATCATGGGCCCCGAAATGATGCAGCGCTTCCGCGACCAGGCCGAAAGGTTTGGCGCCAGGCTTGTAACCGACGACGTGACCAAAGTCGAGCTTGCGCCCGGCGGGGGTCTGCACAAGGTCTGGATCGGCGACGAGCTTCACCACGCCCGCGCCGTGATCCTGGCGATGGGAGCCCAGCACCGCAAACTCGGCGTCCCCGGCGAAGACACGCTGGCCGGCCGTGGGGTGAGTTACTGCGCGACCTGCGATGCGGCGTTCTTCCGCGAGGTTCCAACGATCATCGTCGGCGGAGGGGACTCAGCCATGGAGGAGGCGATGTTTCTGGCGAAGTTCGCCTCGACCGTCTCGGTAGTCCATCGCCGCGATGAGTTCCGCGCCTCCAAGATCATGCTCGAGCGGGCTCGCGAGGTCGACAACATCGAGTGGGTCACCCCCTACGTGGTGGAAGAGTTTGTGGCCGGACAGAACGGCTCGCTGGGACACGCTCGCCTTCGCAATGTTGAGGATTGCTCCGAGCGCTCGCTCGATGTCGGCGGAACGTTCATCGCGATCGGGCACGAGCCCCAGTCGCAGCTGGTCCGGGGCCAAGTCGAGCTCGACCCCGCTGGCTACGTGGTAACCCAGGGTCGCTCGACGCTCACCAACCTGGCCGGCGTGTTTGCCGCAGGCGATCTTGTCGACCACACGTATCGCCAAGCGGTCACAGCGGCGGGCTCAGGCTGCCAGGCGGCGCTCGATGCCGAGTGGTTCCTGCGCGACGCCGGGCCGCTTCCCGACGCCGAACTTGCCGCCGCGCTCAGGGCGTAAACGCGCGGCGCCACCGCCGATGGCGGTGGCGCCGGAAACTGGCCCTCGCTGATCTGGGCGAGGGTGCTAGCTCGCTGCGACGGCCGTCGGGCGTGTTCTGCGCGTGCGCCGCTGCGACAGGGCGAGCGCGCCCCCGATTCCGACGATCGAGATCGCCAGGCCGCCTGCGGCACCGATGCCGGCATCGCCCCAGTCAAAGCCGTTGCTGGCGGTGGCCGTGGGTGGGCTCGGAGGCGCGGCGTTGACCGGCGTCTGTGACGGCGAGCTCGGAGCGAGCTGCTTGTCCTGCCGGGTGTACTTGAGTGCGCCGGCAGGACTCGCGACGGGTCGTGTCGCGGCGCTCAGCTGCCGCTGCTGCGAAACGCTGATCGCGGCGACGCTCTCGCGCGGGGCCATTCTGGCCGGCCTCGCCGTGGCCACCGGCGCGGCGACGGCGCCTGC
>DASYAP010000040.1:0-36987 GCA_036501265.1 Solirubrobacteraceae bacterium
CCATGAGGTATACCAGCGCATACAAACGACGCCGGTCGTCAGTACCCGACTGCAGCAACCGCTTGCAGGCGGGCGAGAGCAGAGGAGAGGAGCATCCATGAGAATCCGAATCGTCGATGAGCCGCCCCCGGCTGAGGGTCAAGATGAACTGAGCGGAGGCATCACACGTCGCCAGGCGGTCGGACGCGGCGCCGTCGCGCTCGGCGCCGTCGGGGCCGGGCCGATAATTGCCGCCTGCGGGGGCAGCTCAAGCTCCGGTGGGTCGGGCGGAAGCGCAAACACCCTTCGCGTTCTCGGCATCGGGGTCGACCAGAACCCCGTGCTCAAGGCACAGGCGAAGAAGGATCTGGGCATCAACCTCGAGTACACCATCACCGACACGCCCACCACGACGCAGAAGTCGATCACCGAGCCGCAGAACTACGACGTGGGCCATCTGTATGTGCACCAGGTCCCACAGCTCCTACCCGCCGGGGTGATGCAGCCGCTCGATACGAGCAAGATCCACGGGTGGACGGGCGGAACCAAGCTGTGGGCTGCCCCTGCGACCCAGCCGTCCAATCTGTCGGTGTCCAGCTCCGGCTTCCAAGACCCCGCGGTGGTCGCGGGGATCGCCCCGATCCTGACGCTCGGGAAGTTGAGCACGAATCCTAATGCGTCGTACGGACAGGGGGATGCGGCCTTCCGGATGATTCCGCTGAAGTCCGCCAGCCAACTTTCGACCGGCAAGACCGCCTTCGATGCTGCGCTGTCCAACTCGCCGGCGCCATCCCACCAGCGGATGGGCATGCCCGGCGTTTTCAACGTCGACTCGATCGGCTACAACAAGAAGGTCATCCCGCTCGTCGACAGCTGGGCGCAGCTGTTCGATTCCAAGTACAAGGGTCGCGTTGGGCTCATCAACGACCCTCAGATCGGCCCAATCGACGCCGCGCTGGCGGCCTCGGCGTCCGGCAAGCTGCACTTCAACAACATCGGCGACATGAGCAAGACCGAGATCGACAACCTGATCAAGCTCCTGACCGACATGAAGAAGGCAGGGTTCTTCCGCGGCTTCTGGTCGACGTTCACCGAGTCCGTCAACCTGATGGCCGAAGGCGAGGTGGTGATCGAGAGCATGTGGTCGCCCGCGCAGACCGTGCTGCTCGAGCAGGGCAAGGACGTCGGCTTCGCGGCCCCGAAGGAGGGCTTCCGTGGCTGGTGCGGCTGCACGATGGTCTACAAGCACGTCACCGGCGCCACGCTCGACGCGGCGTACAAGTACCTGAACTGGTGGCTGTCGGGATTCCCCGGTGCCAACATGGCGCGCCAGGCTTACTACAGCCCACGGCCCGACACCGCCAAGAAGTTCCTTTCCAAGGCGGAATGGGACTACTGGTACGGCGGAAAGCCCGCCGCGGAGAACCTCGTGGGACCCGACGGCAAGCCGGCCATCCCGAAGGGATCGATCCGCGAGGGCGGCTCGTTCACTCAACGGATCCGCCAGTATTCTGCGTGGAATACGACCCAACCGCAGAACTCCTATATGGGGACGCAGTGGAATAACTTCATCTCTGCCTAGGGATCGAGTTGGCAAGTAACGACCAGATCGCGGAGACGACGGCCGCCCCCGAATCCGCCGCGCAGACGCCTGCGGGCAACGGCGGGGAGGAGGCGGCCCACGGCAGCGGCTTGGAGCTGCGCCAGGTGACCAAGCACTTCAGCGAAGTTGTTGCGGTGGACAACGTCAGTCTCCACATCGACAACGGGGAGTACGTAGTGCTGCTGGGTCCCTCGGGATGCGGCAAGACCACGATCCTGAGGATGATCGGTGGGCATGAGCATCCGACCGGGGGCGATGTGCTGCTTGACGGCAAATCGCTCGTAGGGGTGCCCCCGGCGAAACGGCCGACCACCACCGTGTTCCAGCATTTTGCGCTGTTTCCGCACCGCAGCGTGCTGGGCAATGTCGAGTTTGGTCTTCGCATGCAGGGGATCGACAAACAGCAGCGCCGCAAGCGCGCGATGGAGATGATCGAGCTCGTCGGGCTCTCCGAGATGCGGTTTCGGAAGCCTTCGGAGCTTTCAGGCGGTCAGCAGCAGCGAGTCGCGCTGGCGCGCGTGCTCGTCACCCAGCCGAAGCTTCTCCTGCTCGACGAGCCCTTCGGAGACCTCGACCGCCTCCTTCAGCTGCGCATGCGAGTCGAGCTACGCGAGCTACAGCGTGAGCTCGGAATCGCGTTCGTGCACGTGACCCATAACCAGGAGGAAGCGCTCTCGATGGCCGACCGCATCGTCGTGATGGAGGGCGGCCACATCCAACAGGTCGGCACGCCGGCCGAAATCAGCCAGCGTCCATCGAACGTGTTCGTCGCAGCCTTTATGGGCGACAACAACATCCTGCAAGGCGAAGTGGCTGAAGTCAGCAATGGACGAACGGTGGTCAACGCGGACGTCGGGCAAGTTGCGATGGCCACCGGGGAGAGCTCACTCTCGGTCGGGGATCAGGTCACCGTGGCGGTGCGGGCCAATTGCGTGCGCCTGACGGCAGGCGACGAGAAGCGCCAGGCCACCAACGAGCTGGCCTGTACGGTCACCGCGACCGAGTACCTGGGCGACACGATCAAGGTTCATATGCGCGCGGGCGAGCACGCCCTGCTGGCGAAGCTGCCAGAGGACAGGTACACGGAGCTCGTTGGGCTCGCGGGTAAGACCGCGACCGCCAGCTGGAACGACGGGGACGTTCAGCTCCTGCGTGCCTGAGCCGGAGCTCACCCCTACGAAGTCCGCGACCGAGGGGCGCTCCGGTGTCGATTCGGTCGTGCCTGGCGACATCGCGCTCTCCGACGCCGCAGGCGCCGAGATCTATGGTGAAGAGAAAGGCGCCGGCCATCTGCAAGCGCCGCCTGGGGCTTCCAAGCTTGTCACCCTGCTGTGGATGCTTCCCGGCGCCCTCTGGCTGCTGATATTCCTGGTAGCTCCCGTGATCGTGGTGCTGGTCGTGTCGTTCTTCACGGGCACGATCACCGGGTTCAAGGAGGTTTTCACGACCTCCAACTACAGTGCCATCTTCTCCGGCTCTTCCACGTATCTGAGCACGCTTGGCACGGTGGCGCGCAACTCCGCGATCGTGACCGCGGTTTGCCTGGTCATCGGTTACCCAGTGGCGTACTTCCTGGCCGTGAAGGTCAAGAAGACCCAGTACGCATTCGGATTGTTCCTGATCGCGCTGGCGCCCTTCTTCACCAGCACACTGATCCGCGCCGAGGCATGGATCCCGACGATGTCCATAAACGGCGCGGTCAATTCGATCCTCAAGGACATCGGGATCATCCACCACCCGCTCGGCATCCTGTTGTTCTCAAACTTCGCCGTGATCGTTGCGCTCGTCCAGTTGCTGGTGCTGTTCATGGTGACGCCGATCTTCTTCCAGCTCGCGGCGCTTGACCGCAGCGCGATCGAGGCCGCGCGCGATCTCGGCGCGAGTGGCTTTCGCGTCTTCATGAACGTGACGTTGCCGCTGACCCGGGGAGGGATCATGATCGGCTGTGTGTTCGTGTTCGTACTGTCGATGGGCGACTTCGCCACCTACAAGCTGGTGGGCGGTGGTTCCGTCGGGTCGATCGGTCTGAACATTCAGAACCTCGTCTCGCTGCTGAACTACCCGCAGGCCGCGGCGCAGGCGGCCATCCTCGTGGTGGCGATGGCCATCGGGGTGGTCTTGTTGCTGCGGTTCGCCAAACTTCAGGAGCAGGTGTAGCGATGTCGCAGCAGCTGAGAGACCGGTTATCCAAGGTCGGGCTGGGGGTGTGGTTCGCCGCGTTTTTGGTGTTCCTCTACGGGCCGGTCCTCGTCATGCTCGTGCTGTCGCTGCAGAGCGAGCGTGGCGGATCGGGTTTCCCGGCGGTGGGCGTCCCCAGCGGCTATTGGTACAACTACCTCACGGGACCCAACTCCTCCGCGATCCGCTCGGCCGTGGGGGTTTCGCTGGTGCTCGCGCTGATCGTCGGGGTCATCGGTGGAGCTCTGGCGCTCTCGCTGATCATGGCCTACCGGCGCATGGGGCGCCGTGGGGGCACCGTGCTGCTGTACCTCGTATTGCTCGCGCTGATGACGCCCGGAATCCTGCTGGGCCTCGGGATGATCCTGTGGTGGAAGCTGCTCGGTCTGAGCCCGTCTCTCTATCCCGCCGGGCTCGGCGTGCACGTTGTGTGGGCCCTGCCGTTCGGTTTCCTCGTGATGCTCTCGATCTTCAATCGCTACGACGTCGCCGTCGAGGAGGCGGCGCGCGATCTGGGCGCTTCGGTGATGCAGACGTTCACGCGCGTGACGCTGCCGATCATCTGGGGCGGAGTCTTCGGCGCAGCGCTGTTCGCCTTCACCCTTTCGTGGAACGAGTTCGAGCGCACGCTGCTGGTGTCGACCACCAACACGCTGCCGCTGGAGATTTACGGCGAGTTGACGAGCGCTGCGCTGCAACCCAACCTCTATGCGCTCGGCGTGATCACCACGTTCGGCACGATCCTGCTCGTATTCCTGATGCTGATCGCCGTCGCGTTGATTGTGCGCCGGACGGCGCGCACGCAGGCCGCCGCGTTCCAGACCGAGGAGGAGGCTATAACCGTCGCCGAGCAGGCACGAGTGGCGCCCGCGCTCGAGGGCGCTTAGCTGTGGTCCACTAGCGCCGATGCCGAACCCCCGCAGCAAGTCGACCGCCACAAGGGAAAATGCGCTCGCTGCCGACGAGCGCGATGCGCTTCTGGCGGTGCGACAGGACGCCCGGCTGGGGACCAACAGAGGCGATGGCTGGTGGCACATCACCCCGATCTGGTACGTCTGGGCGGATGGCTGCTTCCGTCACACCCTCGGGGCAGGGCGTCGGCATCTGCGCAACCTGCGTCGGGACCCTCACGCCACGGTCTGCGTCGACCAGGACCCCCGACTCGTGGAAGGCCTCGAGGCCGGCGCACAGGCGGCCGTCGGGTTCGGGCTTGCCGAGCTATCCACCGACGAGGATTTGATCCGCGAGGTCACCGAGCAGATCCTGGTTCGCTATCTGGGTCCTGAAGCGACCGCTTACCTCGATCCCATCATGGCCGAGGGCCGTACGATCGTCACGATCAGGCCTGAGCACTGGCTGACCTGGGACTACAACAAGGACTGATGTCCGTCGAGCCAGAGCGGATGCTCGGCGACCTGCGGGCCCTCGCGGACCTCACGGCCACCGAACACGGTGCCCAGCGTGTCGCTTGGACCGACACTTGGGCGAGGGCGCGAGAGTGGGAGCGAGGGCTGCTTGCCGAGCTGTCCGTCACGGTGGACGTCGACGAGGCCGGCAACGTGTGGGCAACGCTAGAAGGCGAGAAACCCGAAGCACTGATCGTTGGGAGCCACATCGATTCGGTGCCGGACGGCGGCTGGCTTGACGGCTGTCTCGGAGTGTTCGCCGCGCTCGAGGTGATGCGCGGCCTGGCAGGCTCGGGACGGCCGCCGGTCACGCTCAAGCTGGTCGATTGGGCGGACGAGGAGGGCGCGCGCTTCGGGACCAGCCTGGTGGGCTCCGCGGCCGCGGCGGGATCGCTCGTTCCGGAGTCCCTGCGCGAGGCCCGTGACGTCGACGGCATCACTGCCGCCGAGGCGATGGCGGCGCATGGGGTCCACCTCGACAACATGCTGCGAGCGCGATCCAGGCTCCAGGGAGCGATCGGCTACATCGAATTGCACATCGAGCAGGGGCCGGTGCTCGAGGCGCGAGACCTTCCCCTGGGGGTCGTCACCGGCACCTACGGCACCGAGCGATGGGCCACTCGGTTTACCGGCCAGGCCGCCCACTCCGGATCGACGCCCATGGATCAGCGTCACGATGCGCTCGCCGCCGCGGCGCGGCTCGCGCTGGAGGTGCGCGAGCTGGCCAGGAGCCGAGGCGGCGTGGCCACCGTGGGCCGGATCGATGCGCAGCCCGGGATCCCGACGGCCGTGGCGGGGGTGGCCACGGCACTAGTGGATCAGCGCCACGTTGACGCGGCGGTCCTCGCAGACGTCCGCGAGCAGGCGGAGCGGGCGAGCCGCTCGATTGCGGCCGAGGAAAAGGTGGAAGTGGAGTGGTCACCGCTCTTTAGGATCGCGCCAATCCCCTTCAACGAGCACCTGATCGAATCGGCGGCCGAGGTCGTGGCCGAGCTCCAGGGCTCAGACATGCGTCTCCCGAGCGGACCGCTGCATGACGCCGCGCGCGTCGCCGAAACCGGCGTGCCTACCGTGATGCTGTTCGTGCGCAGTAAGCGCGGCCTCTCGCACACGCGCGAGGAGGACACCGACGAGGCAGACCTCGTGCTGGCTCTCCGTGCCCTGGACGGGCTTGTCCACCGCGCCCTGGAGGAGGCGAGCGCCCGGTGACGCCCGTGTCGGAGCGCCCGCAGGATCATCTGCGCCTTCGCCCTGACGCGCCGCCCGAACACCGGCCGATCGATCCGCATTCCACCGTCCTGTGGACGATCCTCTCGCTGTCGCTGATTGGCTACTTCATCTGGTACTTCCGGGCCACGCGCGAGTGCTCGCGCCTTCTGGATCGCAGCTCAGATCCGTGGATGTGGATGGCGATGCTGTTCCCGGGCATGCTGCTCGTGATCCCGTATGCAATAGCGCAGGCGAGGATCGTGGCCCGAGTGGAGGTCGCGTCGCGGCGCCCGCTTCCCACGGTTGGCTACCTCGCCGTGTGCGTGGTCGGTTTCGTGATTCCTGCTCTGCTGCCGCTGGTGCTCCAGCCGCGGCTCAACCAGGCGGCGCGGATGGACGTTGAGGAGCTGCGCCGGATGCGGATCCGCTGAAGCGAGCTTCTGAGCCTGGCGCGACTCAGGCGGTGACGGACAGTCGGCCGCCAAGCAACTCGGCCCGCGAGCCAGGGGCGCCCAGCGATTCAAACGCCCAGCGCACGTCGTCGATCGCCGCGCCCGCCGCGAGCAGCATCCGAAGGAGCATCCGCGCGTGGGAGGCGGTCATCGCGCCGGCCGAGATCAATCCCCGCCGCGCCAGGTCATCCTCTGACCCAACGAACGAATACGTCCGCCGCAGCACCTCTCCCGCTCCAGTGCGGGAAGCCAGGACGACCGGCATCTCCGCGGCCAGCCGCTCGAAGTCGTCCACGGTGCGCGCGGTCACATGGCCACCTCCAGTGGCCTCGACCACCAGAGCGCGGTAACCCGCGCGCGCGACGGCGCGGACCAGGAGCCCTTCGTCCCCCGCGCCGAACGTGAGCAGGGCCACCGGGGGCGACTCGCCGAGCTCGTCGAGCCTCATTCGCCGCCGCCCGACCGGTCGCACGCCGATGCGCACAGCGCCCTCACTCAACCATCCGATCGGCCCCACGGGAGAGGACCGAAACGGGGAGATGCTCTGGGTGTGCGCCTTGCGCGCGAACCTTGCCGCGTGGATCTCATCAGCGAACACGATCACAGTACCCAGACCGCGGGCGTGTTCTGATACAGCGGTCCGCACCGCCCCGAGCAGGTTGGCGGGTCCGTCCGCTCCCGCCAGCGTGGGATTGCGCATCGCGCCGGTGACGACGACCGGGTTTTCTGAGCCCACCAGGAGATCAAGCGCAAACGCCGTCTCCTCAATCGTGTTTGTTCCCTGGGTCACCACGACTCCGGTGGCACCGCGCCGTAAACGCTCGTCGATCTCTTTAGCGAGCGCGACCAGATCGGCCAAGGTCAGCTCGGGCGATGGCACTTGCCTGAAAGTGTCGGCGTCGATCCGGGCGACCTCGGCCAAGCCGGGCACGCTTCGCACCAGCTCGTCCGCCGTCAGGCGCGGTGTGACCCCTCCCGAGCCCGTCGACGCGATCGTCCCGCCGAGCGCGAGCACGCTGACTGACGGGAGATCGTCTCGATTCATCCGGCCTGTAGGCGGTCCGTCGCACGCGCCAGACGCTGGAAGGCGTCGAACGATTCGCGCAGACGGTCGTTGTCGATCCCCCGGGTGATGAACACGACGTTCGAGGACACGTCGGGAATCGCCATGCGGTCCAGGTGCTCGGGGGGGTGGACCACGTGCTGTACGCCGTTCACCGATACGAGCGTGCCGTCGTCGAGTTCGAGCAGGCCCTTGACGCGCAGGACCTCCTGCCCCCGCGCGTGGAGCAGCATGCTCAACCACACAGCGAACCCGAGCCAGTCGACCGGACCGTCGGTCCGCAGACTCACGCTGGACGCGTTATCGGTGTGGGCCAGACCGCCCAGATCCGTCCCCGAACCTTGGCTTAACCGGGGAGCTTGCGCTGCCCCCCCTTCTATCTGGAGCGGCTTGTTGTCGACCACGCCGTGCAGCGCCGTGTGGATCGTCGCGGCGGGATTGAGCGCACGGAGCGCCGCTGCGACGGTGCGACAGGTCTCGGGTTCGACCAGATCGACCTTTGTGATCACCAGCTTGTCGGCCACGAGCACCTGTTTGCGTGCCTCGGGATGCGTGGCGAGCTGCTCGGTGCAGTTGAGCGCGTCGACTGTCACCACCAGCCGCTCGACAAAGAAGTGATGGCGAAGCATGGGGTCATTGATGACTGTGAATACGATCGGGGCCGGATCGGCTAGGCCGCTGGTTTCGATCACCACGCGGCTTAGCTTCTGCGCGCCGCGGTCACGGGCATCGAGCAGCTCGCGCAGCGCTGCAACCAGATCCTCGCGCCGGGTGCAGCAGGCGCAGCCACCACCCACCAGCTCGACGCGCTCCTTGCACGCCCGCAGCAACTCGTGGTCGAGACCCACGGCACCGAACTCGTTGACGATCACCGCCGTGTCGCTGCTCCCGGTGAGCATGTGTCTCAGCAGCGAGGTCTTCCCCGAGCCGAGGAACCCGCCCACGATGAGAACGGGGATCCCGGTCGTTGCGGTCAAAGCCCCGGCGCTCCGCCGTCCAGGCGTGCCAGCAGCTCCGGCTCCAACGGATCCAGCGGACGCTTGACCAGCTGCTCAGCGGCCGCCCAGACCTCGCCGAGGCTCCGTGCGACCTGCACCTTTCCCTTGCGATCGGAGATCAGCGAAGTGACGCCTGTGGGGTCGTCGCTGTAACGGAGCCCCTGCGCGGCCATGATCGTGGTCAGCAGCGCCCGGCGTCGTGCGCGGACGCTGCTGGTGGATTCCACCCCCACACGGGCGTCGCTCCAGTGCTCCTCGCCCGTCAGCCCGTAGCAGAGGATGCACATACCGACCGGCTTTCGGCGCTAGCCCGCAAACGGCTGGCGACGTCGGAAATCATTCGTCGCCTCTTCCATCGTCACCCACTTGACGCCCTCGTGCTGGTTGATGTAGACGATGAGGCGTTCCAGCATCAGCAGGACCTGTGGCCGGCCGCTCACGTCGGGGTGGATGGTGAACGGGAATACCGCGTAGTCCATGTTGGCGTACACCCAGTCAAACTGGTCGCGCCACATCTCCTCGATCTGGCGGGGGTTGACAAATCCATGGCTGTTGGGCGACCCCTTCATGAACATCATCGGGGGGAGGTCGTCCAGGTACCAGTTCGCGCCGATCTCGACGAGATCGATCTCCTGGCCGCGCACGAGGGGTTTCATCCACTCGCCGGCCTCCTTGGTGTAGTCGATCTTTGTCCACTCATCGCCGACGCGGGCGTAGAACGGCGTGAAGTCGTTGTACCCCTGGCTGTGGTCGTACGTGAAACCGTACTTCTGCAGCAGCTCGGCTGTGACCGTAGACATCTCCCACCATGGCGCCACGTAGCCCCGCGGTCGCTTTCCAGACACCTTCTCGATGAGGTCGACGCTCTTCGCCAGCACGTCCTCCTCCTGCTTGGGAGACATCGCGATCGGATTCTCGTGCGAGTAGCCGTGGGCGCCGATCTCGTGCCCCGCGTCGACGATCATCTTGACCGAATCCGGGAACGTCTCGATCGAGTGGCCCGGGATGAACCAGCTGGCGGGGATGTCGTACTTCTTGAAAAGGTTCAGCATCCTCGGGGTACCGATCTCGCCCGAGAACATCCCGCGCTGGATATCCGAAGGCGAATCCTCGCCGCCGTACGATCCGAGCCAGCCTCCCACGGCGTCGATGTCGACACCGAATATCCCCATGATCTCCTTGGGCACCTTATCTCTCCTTCGTTGACTGCCGGTCTTTTGCGTACGACTGTATACGGCCCGCACCTCCGGCATCAAGCGATGCCCACCGCCTGCGAATCGGCGTCTCCAGGACGATACAGTTCGGCCGTGGCGTTGTACGAGTACCGGTGCCCAGCGGGCCACAGTACGGAGGTTTTTCACCGCATGGGTGAGACGCCATCCGTCCAGTGCGCCACCTGCGGAGCCACGGCCGAACGCGTCATGAGTGCGCCGATGATTCATACCCAGTACTACTTCTCGCCGCAGGTCCGCGGGGCCAGGCGGCCGCGACATCGCCCTGCCGAGGAGGCGGGGTAGACGCCCCTCGGTGGCATCGCCTTCGAAGCGGCGCTAACGCGAGACCAGGCGCAGCGGCTCGCCACGCTGATGGTGGAGGCCCGGCCCACGCGTCCCGAGGGTGTTCTGACCGCTTCGCTCGAATACGACGACGGCCGTGCGCGCCTGGTCGCCATCTGGCGCGACGAGCAGGCTCTCTCCGACTACCTGCAGGACGGAGCGGTGCCGCGGGGCACGGAGCTCATGCGAGCGGTAGGGGCCGAGCCCGCGGTGAGTAGGTTCGAGGTCCTCGAGCTCGGCTGACCCCAGACGGCGCGAGCTCGGCTGAGCCTGCGCGAGCTCGGCTGAGCCTAAACCGCGCGCGGAATCAGCGGCTCGCCCTCGAGCAGGCGCTTGAGCCCGCCCATACCCCAATGCGTCTGGCCGTCTGGCGTCAGGATCGAAGGCACGCCATGGACGCCGGCGCGCTCCGCGTCCAAGCGGATTGAGGCGATACGACCGATCATCGCGGGAGAGTAGGCGGCGGCGATAGCGTCGTCCGGGTCAAGACCGGTGCGTCGCGCGGCGCGCGCTATCTCGGCGTCGGTCGCTATGTCTTCGCCCTCGCAGAAGAACGCGTCGTACAGGGCGTGCTTGAACCCGCGCAGCTCGCCGAGGTCCTGCGCCCACAGGCACGCCGCCAGCGGAAGCGTCGACCGTGGCTGGTAGCGCGGCAGGTGGATCTCGACCCCGAGCGCCAGCGCCCGACGGTAGACCTGGCGGGTCCAGTCGACGCGAAGATGATCGCCGCGAGGGTCGAGCAGTGGGCGCGGCGCCGGGCGCAGCTCGAAGGGGAGCCAGGTGACCTTGACCTCTCGGGCGTCCTGCGCCTGCTCCATGACACGGGTCTCGAGGTACGAGTAGGGGCACACGACGTCATAAAAGAAAGTGACCTCACCAGCCGCCGGCATATCCATCCTTACGCGAATCCGAACCGCCGAGCAGCGTACCCGCCGGCGTTCGCATGATCACCTGGCCACCCCCGAACACGTAGGTGTCGGATTCTGCGACCGGCTCGAGACCGATCGAGCTCACTTCGCCGGCACGCTCCCACAATCCGCGCTCGAGCAGCACTCTGCGTCCTGACACTCGAAAGCGCGGCTGGTCAAGCGCGCTCTGGGGATCGAGTCCCTCGGCAAGCAGTCGATGAACCAACTGCACGTGCGCCTGGGCCTGGATGAAGCCTCCCATCACGCCGAACGGACCACCCAGCTCGCCGTCTCGCAGCAACATTCCCGGGATGATCGTGTGATATGGGCGGCGGCCCGGAACCACGCCGCCGGTTACCGCGAATCCGAAGCCGCGATTTTGCAGGATCACTCCGGTTCCCGGCGCGACCACGCCCGACCCAAACCGCTCAAACAGGCTCTGCACCAACGAGACGGCCATGCCGTCTTCGTCCACCGCGCAGAGGTATACGGTCCCCCCGGCGGGCTCGAACACCAGCTGCGAAGGCTCTTGCACCCGGCGGGCAATCGCTTCGGGGTCGATCAGCCCACGCACGTCGGCGCCGTCACGTACCTCGCGGAAGGCGTCCTCGAGTGCCAGCCGGCAGCACTCGATCTGGTCTACCAGCGCACCCTCTGTCCGCTCCAGCAGCGCGAGCCCCTCGAGCGCGGCGATTCCCTGCGTCGGAGGGGGCAGCTCAACAACCGTGTCACTCCTGTAGTCCACTGCCAATGGTTCGGTCACCTGCGGGCGGAAGCCGGACAGGTCGTCCTCGGTCAGCCAGCTCGCCGCGCAGATAGCCGCGGCCACGGGGCCGCCGTAGAAGCCGGACGCTCCCTCCCGAGCGATCGTGGCGAGCGTCCGCCCGAGTTCGGGCAGCCGGATCCGGCTGCCCACAGGGGGAGGGGGGCCGTAGCCGTCGGGTTGCGTGGGCGCGCCCGCCCACGAGGCGACGCAGCGCGGACCGACCGCGAATCCCTCGTCCGCGAGCGCGATCGCGTCCTGCAGGCATGTCTCCAGTCCCAGGCGGCCGTACCGCTGCGCCAGCAGTGCCCACCCGGCGACCGCGCCGGGGACCGTCACCGACCTCGGCCCGTAGCGGTCCGGGGCCTCTCCGGCGGCGGCACCCCGAGGTACCGGGCCGGCCGCGTCAATACCCTCCGCGCGCCCACCCGCAAATACCAGCGCGAACAGGTCGCCGCCGGGTCCGGTGGCCATTGGCTCGGACACGCACAGGACCGCTGCCGCAGCCACGGCGGCATCGACGGCGTTGCCACCACTGCGCAGGATGTGGAGTCCCGCGGCCGTGGCGGTGGGCTGGCTCGACGCGACCATCGCCCTCGCCGCGACCGCCGGGGGGCGTTCGACGGCGATCACCGCGCCCGCCGGTGGGTTACGTGCGCCACCGGGACCGAGTATCAGATGACACCGTCACTGCGCAGTCGCTCGACCTGCTCGTCATCGAGGCCGAGGTCCTGCAGCACGGCGGCGGTGTCTTCGCCAACGCTCCACCGGGCCGCTGAACGGACCCTTCCAGGCGTGGCTGTGAGCCGCGGGACAACCCCTGGTGCGGTCACAGTCCCGTGTACCGGGTCCTCGTACTCGATCAGCAGACCGCGTTCGCGGAAATAGGGATCGTCGTAGACGTCGGCGGCGGTGTAGACGGGCGAACACACCACACCTGCGTCGTTGACCATCTGGTCCAGCTCCGCAGCTGTGTACTGAGTCGCCCACTCGCCGATCAACTCGTCGAGCAGGTCCTCGTTTTGTCCGCGTGCGGTGTGTGTGGCGAAGCGGGGATCGTCGCCTAGCTCAGGCCTGCCCATCAAGGCGGCGAGACGGCGCCAGAGCGTGTCGTGGTTGGCCGCGATCACCACCCAGTGGTCATCCTTCGAGCGGTACACGTTCGACGGGGCGATCCGGGGCAGCCTGGGGCCGGTCGGCTCACGCACGATGCCCGTCTTCTCATACTCGAGGACCGCGGACTCCGTCACCGCAAAGCAGGCGTCGGTGATCGAAGCGTCGACGACCTGGCCCTGGATGCCGCGAGCGTCGCGGGCGTACAGCGCCAGGACGATCCCTGTAAACGCCGACTGCGCGGCGAGCGTATCTCCGATCGAGATTCCGTAGCGAGGTGGGGCCTGATCCGGGTAGCCATTGATATAGCGCAGGCCTGAGATCGCCTCGCCGGCCGCGGCGAAACCAGGACGGTCTCTGTAGCCGCCGGTCTGGCCATAGCCACTCACGCGGGCATAGATGACGTTGGGGTTCAGGGCGTGGATGTCGGCCGGCCCGAGGCCCCAGCGCTCCATCGTCCCCGGGCGGAAATTCTCAAGCACCACATCGGCGCCGACAGCGAGCTCGCGGGCGATCCGCTGGCCTTCCTCGAGCCGGAGATTGAGTGTCACAGACCGTTTGTTGCGTGAGAGGATCGACCACCACAGCGAGTGGTCGTTGTGGCGCAGGCGCCCCCACTCACGCATGGCGTCTCCCCGCGGCGGTGGCTCAACCTTGATGACATCGGCGCCGAAGTCGCCGAGTAGCGTCCCCACGTAGGGCCCGGCAAGCAGCTGTCCGAACTCCACTGCGCGCAGGCCCGAAAGAGGGCCGTCCGGGAGCGCCGGGGCCGGCACCTCAGTGGTCGCAAGACCGGGCTCGTGCTGCTCGCCTACTCGTGGTTCCATCCGGCACTCTCCTAACGCCCCCCGGTATCCAGGACGCGCCCAGCTTGTATACCGCAGCATACCGGGCCGGAAAGCGCGAGTGGATCGCGCGACCCTAAGCCCGGGCGCCTAGGTGACCGTTCGCAGGTAAGCCTCGTGGCGCCGGAGCTTTGCGCGCGCCTGCTCATAGACCGGATAGTCGACGAATCTGCCACCGACGCGGATTGAGGCAGTGCCCGCTGCCTCGGCATCCTCGAAGGCCTCCACGATCTGTCTGGCTAGGGCCAACTGCTCGGAGCTCAGCTCGGAGAAAGCCTGGTTGATCGGCGCCACCTGGCTGGGGTGAAGCGCGACGCGACCCTGGAAGCCGAGCGCGCGGGATCGGCGGCTGTCCTCCAGGAGCCCCTCGTTGTCGTCTATCCGGAGATATGGTCCGTCGATGGTGGCCGCCATCCCGGCGGCCCGCGCGGCGACGATCAGGCGCCCCCGGGCGTACAGCAACTCCATGCCCTCCGCTGTCGGCTCGACGCCCAGAGCAGCGGAAAAGTCCGCCACTCCGAACATCGCCGCGACGGTGCGTTCGGGTGCATTCAGCAGGATCTCCTCGCAGCGCGCGATCCCGAGCGGCGTTTCGAGCAGGGCGATCAGCACGACGGTGTCCGAAGGCCGCTGCCCACTGCGTTCGGACATCGCGAGCGTCTCCTCGGCAGCAGCCAGCGATTCGGGCGCTTCGACCTTCGGGACCACGATCGCCGACAGCCCCGCTTGCGCGACCGCCGATATGTCGTCCTGGAGGCGGCCCGTCTCGAGGCCATTGACCCGCACCGCGACCGCAGCGGTTCGAGAAATGTGGCCCACCGCTTGGTTGGCAGTGGCCCGCGCCGCCGTCTTGGAGGCCTCCGCGACCGCGTCCTCGAGATCGATGACCACGAGGTCCGCTCCGGTGGTCCCCGCCTTGCCGAGCTTGCGCTCGTCGTTCCCGGGCACGAACAGAAGGGTTCTGAGTGGCCGCGCTCGCCAGTCCACGGACTCTGGACGGGGCGGGGTCATACCGCGCCGGTCGTGGGCGCTTCGAGTAGCGCGGTCTCATCGGATTCCACGCGCACGAGCCTCCGAGGGCTGATCGCGAGCGTGACTCCCGCGACCAGCACCGCGCCGATCGAGACCGTCCAGACCGCGGACCACGAGTGGCTGACGTCCTGGATGATCCCAAGCACGGGGGGCACCACGGCCACTCCCCCGTAGATCGCAGTCAGGCCGCGGCCGGTCGCCCGACCGAGCCCGCCGCGACTGGCCGAGTCGGTAATCAACGCCATGTAGACGCCGTTCCAGCCAATCGAGCAAAGTCCGATCAGGGCCACGACCAGCCACAACGAGGGCCCCACCACGCCGCCGGCCATGGCCGCAAGCCCGACGATGCTCGCCCCCGATATCACCACCAGCGTGGTGGCGTGCGAGTGAAAGAAACGATCCGAAAGCCACCCCCACCCGATCCGTCCCAGGCAGGCTGACGCGAACGCGACGCTCAGCGCCAGGCCGGCGGTGGTCTTGGTGAAGCCGTGGGCCTCGACTAGGTAGAGGGTCAGATAGCCCGCGAGGCTGAGCTGTACGCCTGACATCACGAATCCGAACAGCGCGGTTGGCGCCACGCCCGGTATGGATGCGCTTGCGGCTGGTTGAAGAGGGTGGGGAAACGGTCTGCGTGCCGCCTTGAACCACCCCGCGGCCTCCCGGCGGGCGATCCACAACCCCGCCAGCGCGCCGCACAGGAGCACTGAAACGGCCACGGCGACCGCCGGCCGCCATCCGAGCGCCTCGCCAACCCTTGGCAAAACAAGGCCCGCTATCAAACCGCCCAGAGTCACCCCCATCTGCTTGATGCTCAAAAAAAGCGCCCGGTGGCGGCGCGGAACCAGCCCGGTGGACAGGACGTTGGTGGCCGGGTTGACCGCGCCGTAGCCCATTCCCGCGATCGCGACACCGGCGAGGAAGATCCAGCGACTCGACGAAGCGACCGCGATGCCTGTCCCGAACGCCAGCCCCAGCTGGGCCAGCGTGAGCGAGCGCCCGGCTCCGATCCTATCTGTGACGTGTCCGGCGGGGACGGAGGCAGCGAGCGCTCCGAGGAACACCAGGCCAGGGATCAGTCCCACCTCGAACGTCGTCAGGTGAAGGCTGGAGCGAAGCTCGGGCGCGAGCGCCCCCAGCCCGAGCGTCGTAAACGTGCTCGCGGCCATGGCGGCCACGGAAACTGTCAGCCCGACCAGAACGGGCGGGGTGACCCAGCTCATGCAGGCCGGGGGTTCCTCACAACTCCCCGGCCTCGCCGGCGGCGAGGTGCTGGGCGAGAATATCCCCGCCCCGCCGCAGGTGACTGCGCCAGTGCTCCTCGGCGGCTGCGGCGTCGCCGGCGCGCAGCATCTCGATCAACTCGCGATGATCCCGGTCCGAACGCCGGCGGCGCTCCTGGTCGAAGTAGACGTAAGCCTTGTAGAGAAGCGGCAGCTGAAACACCTGCACGAAGCAGCGATCCAGGGAGGCGTTGCGCGCGCAGCGCACGACCATGGCATGAAACCGCTGGTTGTCGCGGGACAGCGCCCTGATCACGTCCGGCGTCATCTCCAGCGGCTCGTGATCCATCTGATCCTGGATCCGCGCGAGGGTGACGAGCTCGCCCTCGGTAACCCGCTGTGCGGCCACCCGGGCGGCGAAGCTCTCGAGGTGGGCACGGAGGCTGTAGATATCCCGGACCTCGTCGCTCGAATAGCGGCGGACGGCCATTCCCCGGCCAACGCGTGCGACGAGATTTTCGCGCTCCAGCTTCAGCAGTGCCTCGCGGACCGGGGTGCGGCTCACGTTGAGCGTTTCGGCGAGCTGCTGCTCGACGATCCGCTCTCCAGGTCGCAAGCTGCCTTCGAGGATTGCCCGTCTGATCGCGGTGTAGGTCTCTTCGCCGGGGGTCGTGGGACCCGGGTACAGATCGGCGACGTTGATCCCGCCTCCGGTATGCAACGGCATACGGCAACAGTACATTACCAACGGCACCGCCGCCAGAGCTTGCGGCGTGTGCCGTTAACCCCGTTACCTTGAACGCTCCCACGACACCGCCGCAGGGTTTGCCACGTCAAATCCCTGCGCCGAGACCGGGGCCCGCGCCGCCCGTCGCCAGGCGATCCGGCTGGAGGCGCGACGCGATCGCCGCGATCCTTTGGATGCTCGCGGTCGTGCCGGCTGGGATGGGGTTTTGGCTCGTCGCGGGGTCAGTTGCCGGGGTGGCCCCATCAGAGGTACCGACACTCGTCGCTGCATCTCTGTTGAGCCTGGGGATCGCGACGCTTCTGCAGGTCATATTCGGATTCCGGCTGCCCATGTACGAGGGCCCGGCCGCCGCATATCTCGCCGCCGTCACTGTCGTCATCGCCGAGGGACACCACAGCCTCGCCGCGATCACGGGTGGCCTGCTGGCGGCGGGTGCATTCGTGGCCCTGCTGGGCGCGGTGGGTGCCGATCGGCTGATCGCCAAGGCGTTCACGCCCTTGGTCGCGAACGTGTTCGTACTGACGGTGACGCTGGCGGTAATCCCGGAGACGCTCGAGCGGGCGGTCGGCGCCACGGGTGAGGTCCACGACAAGGCGGCGGCATGGGCCGCCACGATCGTCGTGGTGGCGTCGGCGCTGGGGCTGCGCCGGTTTCGGCGGCTGGTTCCCTACAGCCTGCTCGTCGCGCTGATGGCCGGGACCGCCGTGTACATCGCCTTGGCAGGCGCACCGCGGGTTGGGCTCGGCGGCGGCTTCGTGGCTCCGGGACTCTTTCCGTGGGGAGCGCCCAAGGCCAGCGCAGGCGTGGTGCTGCCATTCGTCCTCGCGGGCGCATTGGCGGCGTTCAACACGATCGCATCGGGAAAGGTAGTGTCGATGGTCCACGACCTGCCCGCCGGACGCCGCGCTCAGCGGCGGTCGTTCGTGATGCACGGCGCCGCGCAGGCCGTCGGCGCGGTGTTCGGCAGTCTCGTGGGCACGGTATCGCGGGTGGACTCGGTGCCGATCGCCCGTCTGCTCGATCATCGAGGACGGGCGCCGTTGGTGCTCTGCAGCATCCTGGTGGGCGCGCTGGCGTTCGTGCGTCCATTTGTCCGTATCGCGGCGGCGATCCCGTTGAGCGTCTCGGCGGCACTCCTCGCGGTGCTGCTGGTGCTGATCCTGGTGCACGCAGCGCGCGGCGTCGCGCGCGAGTCACCGGCTGTGGTCGGATTCGTGGTCGTGCCTGCGCTCATTCCGAGCGTCGCTTGGATCGTGGTCGGAAGCTCGCTCGCGCCCACCGCACAGCTTTTGGCCAATCCCATGCTGTGGGGAGTGCTGCTGGCGCTGGTGCTCGAGCGGGTCGTGGCCGCCCGCACAGCGCCCGGCGGCTCGGAAGGCGTGAGACAGACTTCGAGACGCTTCCGAAGACGGCCCCTGGCTCGGCGGCAATGAGACGAGCGGGGCCCATCGGCGCCGGTCCCGCGGCGCTGCTGGGAATAACGATGTTCTTTTGGGGCACTGCCTTCCGCGCCACAGCGGTGGGAGCGCAGCACGCCTCGCCGATCGTCTTCTCGACCCTTCGCGCCGCTCCCGCCACTCTGGCGCTCTTGGCGGTCACCGCACTCGTGCGTGGGCGTCTTCCGCGCGACAGGCGAACGCTCATAATCGGCGCAATCTCCGGGATCCTGACCGTGTCGCTCACCTTCGAAGGCATCGCGGAGGCCACCAAGCTGGCTGGGCCCGGCAACGCCGCTGTGCTCACCAACTCAGCACCTTTCTTCACGGTGTTATTCGCGTGGCTGGTGCTGGGGTCCCATACCCCGCGCATCGCGATCGGCGGACTCGTCGTCGGCTTTACCGGCGTGGTCATCATGGTCTCCAGCCAGCTTGGTGGCGGCTCGATCGAGCACCTTGCCCTCGGCATGGCAGTCGCGCTGCTGGCGGCGGCGGGATTTGCCGTCGGCGCGCTCATGATCGCCAACGTCGCCGCACGCGATCCCGGCCTCGACATGTTCGGGTTCACCGCCTTTCAGTACATAGTCGGTTCGCTGACGCTGGCCGCGCTGATGGTGATCTATGGCCATCCGCAGACCACCGACTGGGGCTCGGCAGCGCTTTGGGAAGCCGTCGCGTGGGTCGCGCTTGGGAGCTCCGCCACGGCGTCGATCTGCTTCAACCTCGCTCTTCGCCGGATCTCCGCGGCGCGGGCGACCGCATGGCAATTCCTGGCCCCTGTGGTGGCGGTCGTGGTCGAAGCTGCACGCGGCAACGCTCCGGGCCCGCTGGTCATCGTCGGGATGGCCCTGGCGATCGGGGGCGTCGCGGTTGTCAGTCTCGCCCACTCGGCGACCGAGTCGGTCCCGGCGTAGGATGGACCGTCCCAAGCCCTCGAGAGATGGAGAGAGACGGTGCCCAGAGTTTGCGTGCTCGTGCCATTTGCTTTCGATGAAAAGGGACTCGCGAATCGTCGCCAGCAGCAGGAGTCGGTGACGCTCTCGCCGGACGTGGAGCTCGATTACAAGCCCGTGAAGGCGGGTCCGGCTCTCTACGACAGCTACCACGACTACGTCCTGGCCGACTTTGCGATGCTCGAGGCGGGGCTGGAAGCCGCCGAAGAGGGATACGACGCGATCTGCATCGACACCATGAGTGACTCCGGGGCGAACGCCCTGCGCTCGATGTTGGACATTCCGGTGATCGCGCCCGGACGGGCCTCGTACCTGACGGCGGTGATGCTCGGCCATGGGTTTTCGGTCCTGACGCAATGGGACGGCTGGATCGCGCTGTATCACAAGGGCGTGCGCGAATACGGCCTGGAGGACCATTTGGTTTCCGTGCGATCGATCAACACGCCCCCTGATGTCGAGAACCTCCTGGGGGGCAAGGAGGACGTCGTCTTCCCCAAGCTGCGCGACGCGGGCCTGCAATGCGTGCAGGACGGCGCCGACGTGATCTGCCTCGGATCAACCACGATGCACCAGGCGCACGCCTACCTGACCGAGAACCTTCCGGTTCCGGTGATCAACCCCGGTCCCCTTACGTACAAGCTCGCCGAGTCGATGCTGTCACTAGGGCTGAGCCAAAGCCGGCACGCCTATCCGCAGCCAAATGTGGAGAAGCGGGCGATGATCCAAGCCATGGCACAGGCGGCCGCGGATAGCGAGAAGGCTCCCGCTTGAGGCTGCCGTAATGGCTTCAGACCGCGCCGCGAACTACCGCATAGCGGTCCTCCCGGGGGACGGGATTGGGCCCGAGGTGATCGTGGAGGCCCGAGAGACTCTCGAGCTCGCGGCGCGCCTCGGCGGGTTCGGCGTAGAGCTCGAGACGTTCGAAGCCGGCGGCGCACATTACCTGGCGACGGGCGCACCGATGGCTCCCGACGTAACGGAGCGCCTCGCCAGGTTCGGCGCAATCCTCGCCGGGCCCTTTGGGGACCCTCGGGTCCCTGACAGCTTGATTCTGTGGGGGACGATCCTGGAGCTCCGCAAGCGCTTTGACCAGTACGTCAACCTCCGACCCGTGCGGACCTTGGCCGGCGTACCGGGTGCTCTGCGATCTCTCGACTCGCGTCCCCTCGACATCGTCGTCGTACGTGAGAACACTGAGGGCGAGTACTCGGGAGCGGGGGGAAGGGTCCATCGCGGCCGCGAGGCCGAGGTAGCGGTGGAGGTGGCAATCTTCACCCGCGCCGGCACCGAACGCGTGATCCGCTACGCATTCAGTTATGCGCGCGCGCGAGGTCGACGCCGGGTGACCAGCGCGACCAAGTCCAACGCCCTGCGACACGCGATGCCGTTCTGGGACGAGGTCATGGACGAGGTCTGTGCGCAGTACCCCGAGATCGAGCACGAGAGCGTGCTCGTCGACGCGCTCGCTGCCCGGGTCGTCAGCGATCCAGCCACGCTCGACGTGGTGGTTGCGAGCAACCTCTTCGGCGACGTACTCAGCGACCTGACCGCCGCGGCGGCGGGAAGTCTCGGGACCGCCCCAAGTGCCAACATCGACCCCTCAAAGTCTCATCCGAGCCTGTTTCAGGCGGTTCACGGCTCGGCGCCAGACATCGCCGGCCGCGGAATCGCCAATCCCGTGGGCGAGATCTTGTCCGTGGGGTTGATGCTCGAGTTCCTCGGCGAGGGCGATTGCGCGGCCGCCATCGAGCGGGCAGTAAACGCGAGTACGGCGAATCCTCAGACCCGTACGCCTGATCTCGGCGGGTCGGCGAGCACCCGCGTCGCCGGTCAGGCGATCCGCGAAGCGCTCGAGCGCGAGCTCTCGCAGATCGAAGTGGCCTGATCGCGGGCCCTATCGGGCCGGCGCGTCCTGCTCGAAGACATCGAGCGCAAGACTGCAGGTGACCAGCGCGTTCGGGATGTTCACCACTTCGGCGACGCGCAGGTCCGCCGCGACACTGGCAAGGACGTACGCCTGTTCGCGGCGCAGGCCGCGCTCGGCGCCGAGCCAGTCGATCATCTCGAGCAGCGCGCGCCGGGCCGCAACGGTCACGTTGACGGCCTCGTTTTCGCCGCGGTCATCCAGCGGGATCCCGGTCGTCTGAAAGCATGGCCCGGCGGCCTCGGGTGGTGGCTGGGTGTACTCGACCGCGGGGAAGCGCTGTCGCCAGCGCACCGTCTCGTGCCGGCGCAGCGACACCTCGAGTGTCACCGTCGCGGCTACCTCGATCGCGGTCCCGCACACCTCGCCCTCCCCTTGGGCGAAGTGAGCGTCGCCGACAGAAAGCAGGGCGCCCGGGACGTGGACGGGGAGGAGCAGGCGGCTGCCCTCCCGGACCTGGGGGACGTCGAGGTTGCCGCCGTTCTCGCGCGGCGGGATCGTGCGCAGGGCCTGGGACGCATACGGCTCCGCGGCGGGCACGGCCGATCGCCGCTCCGGACCGAGCACCGCCGCCCCGCGTCGCCCAAGCGCCTGCTCGCGCCTCGCCGCACGGGCGAAGAGCTCCGGCGAGGGTGCCACGGCCACGCAGCCCAGGAAGGGGCGGCCCCGGATCGCCACACCTGGCAAATCGCCCGAGCGGGCGAGCCCCTCCTCGATCTCCCACCTCACGAGGAAAGGTTCGGAGAAGAGGTCGCCCAGCAGGCCAAAGCCGGGGATCACCGCGGTCGTCCCGAAACCGCCGCACTCGATCCGGCGCGGCGAGACCACAAGCACGTCACCGGGCTGCGCCCCGTGAACCTCGATCGGGCCCGTCAGCGGGTGGTTGGCGTCGAGGTCGATTGTCTGAAGCGTCCCCTTGCCACTGCTTGGGGTGAGCTGACCATCCATGCCGTCGCGCAGCTCCAGTTCGATCACCTCGCCCGGCTCGATCGCGGCGATCGGCGCAAGGTCCGGCCAGATGCGGTTGTGACTGTTCTGGGGACTGTCGACGATCGAACGGTCGCGCTGAACGGATACGCGGGCGCTCATCGCTACTCCCCGTCGGCTGTCGCCTCGTCTGCGACGAGGCGACGCACGAGCTCGACGGCGTCAAAGGCGGCGTCCTTCTCGGCCTTGGACCATTCCCGAGGTCCGCCCAGATGGTGCAGCGAGATGATCCCGAGCAAGCTGCCGTGATCGCGCACCGGCGTCACGATCTGCGCGCCGAGGCCACCGTAATGGCGCAGCATGGCCCGGAACGCGGGGTCCTCCGAGGCCGTCGTGGTGTTCGGCTGCACGACCTGATCGACGCCGGAAAGAATGGCCTCCACCACGGGTTGCCCCTGTAGGGAGACCTCGCGGTCTCCGATGAGAGTTCGCGCGTCTGAGGTTCGCGACTCATGCACAACCGGGAAGTACTCCCCGGGAACGTCGAGCCGCAGAGTGCAACGGTCGACGCCGACCTGGGCACGGACGCTCGAAATGATCGCCTCGAGCGCGGCACCTCTCAGCCGTTGGTAGGCCCCTGTTGTCATTTTCAGTCTCCGGACCTCGACGTCATCACCGGCGTGGAACATATCGTGTGCAATCGCATACAGTTTCGCTGTGGCGCGACGTCGAGTCGCGCCTAGAGGAACGACTGCGCCGAGAGGAGAAGAGATGCCGTTCGCCGACGTGAACGATGTGCGCGTGTACTACGAGTTCACTGGGCCCGAAAACGCTCCCTTGATCCTTCAGTTCGGCGGATCGCTCTTCGGCCGCCAGAACTTCGACGCGGTCAACGACGGGTTCCGAGAGAACTTTCGGCTTTTGAGCTTCGACGCCTCAGGCTACGGGCGCTCGACACAGCCGCTGACCGAGTACACCATCGAGAACTGGGCGCAGGAGGGAGCCGGGCTCCTCGACGCTCTGGGGATCGAGCACGCGCTGACGCACGGCACCTCGATGGGCGGGATGATCGCGCTGGCCTTCACCGCGATGTATCCCGATAAGACCATCGCCTCGTGCGCGGACTGCGCGATGGCTCGCTGCGACACCTACAGGCGCGTGATGTTTCGCAACTGGAGACAACAATGCGAGGCGCTTCCGCTCGATGACTTCTGCGACCTGCTGACGATTCAGGCGGTCGGAGCGGGCTTTCTGGAGGAGCATCCCGAGGTCTTCGAGAACGTCAAGCGGATCGTCGCACTCAACTCTCCCTACACGGTCAGGCAGGCATGCCTGGCGATGGAGAGGATGGACCTCGAGCCGCTCGTGGGGCGGATCCGACGGCCGATCCTCTTCACCAATGGGTCGCGCGACATCATGACCCCACCGGACCTGGCGCCGTCTGGCTTCAGCGCTCGCCAGATCGTCGAGCGGGCGCCGGAGTTCGCGCGTCTGCACGAGTTCCCCACGATCGGTCACGCCGACCTGCTCGAGGTGCCCGATGAGGCGGTCCGGGTCGTGACGGCCTTTTTCAAGGAAGTGGTTAGGGCGGTGCAAGCGTCAGAGCATTCTCAGGCCCCGGCCTAGCGCGACCGCGGATGGGCAGGCTGGCGGGCAAGACGGCGGTCATCACCGGCGGAGCCTCCGGCATCGGCCGCGGCAGCGGAGCGCTTCCGCCTGGAGGGAGCGAACGTGATCGTCGCCGAACCTGCACGAGCCGGCGTCGCACGCTGGGTAGCGGCTGCCGACCGTCCGGATATGCTCACTGCTCTCGCCACCGTGACCAGCGTCCAACGAGCATGAGCAGCGCCCGCGGCGGAATTCCCACCGGGAGTGCACCCGCGGGGCGCCGGCCCCGGGCGCGGGAGGAGGCGCACGGCGATCGTGGCCTCGAGCCGACCATCGGTGCCCCGCTGCAACGGGTCCGCAAGGCCTACGAACAGGTATACGACCAGCTTCGAGAGCTGATCATGCGCGGGGAGCTCCAGCGGGGGCAGCGGCTCCCGGGCGAGGCCGCCCTGGCGGGGGAGTTCGGCGTGAGCCGCGGAACGGTCCGAGAGGCGTTGCGGCTGCTTGCTGCCCAAAACCTCATCCGTACCGTGAAGGGAGCGGGCGGCGGCAGCTTCGTGACGCTGCCCACTGCGGACCATGTGTCGGAGGTCCTGCAGGCAAACATTCGCCTGCTGAGCGAATCGCGCGAGGTCTCCGCCGAAGACATGCTCGAGGCGCGCGAGCTGCTCGAAGCCTTTGCCGCACGGATGGCGGCCAGCCGGCGCGGAGAGGCCGACCTCGAACGGCTTCGCGCGTGCATCATCGACGATCCGCTCGACCTCGGGACCGAGCGCCAACATGCTCAGAACACCGGCTTTCATACGGCGCTGCTCGAAGCCTCCGGGAACACGCTTCTGGCGATCGCCGCGCAACCGGTCTTCGGGATCCTCCAGACCAACATGCGACGGCGCGAGATCGAGCGTGGGACCTTGACCAGGGTCAATGAAGACCACCGCAGGATCCTGGCCGCGGTGGAAAAGGGCGACGCCAACGCGGCCGAGCAGCAAATGCGCGAGCACCTCGCGATGCTCCGCGAGACGTACGTGCGGTTGTGGACGCGCCACGGGAAGCGCCAGCTCGCCGGGGCCGACAGCGGCGTCGGTGACTGAGACCTCGGCGGGGCTCGACGCGCGTTTGCGCGCCGAACTGGGGATGCCCTTTCTGCCCACCGTCTTTACGCTGCTGACCGACATCGACGTCTGCCACGGCAACTTCAAGATCCCGGGCTTCTGGCGCGAACTCGTGGCGGGGTGGCCGCAGCAGGCGGCTCGCGCGTGGGGGCTGGTGCGTCGGTTCCCACAGAGCGGCGATTTCGCCCGCGCTCGCGAGGCGGTCCTGTCGCTCGCGCTCGAAAAGACGGTCGGCGGCGCTGTGCCTGCGCCCTCAGACGTCGGCTGCTCCCCTGCGCAGGCCGCTGAGATCGCGGCCATCGTCTCGTTCTATGCGATCGTGATCCCCACGATGGTGGTCGAGATCGAATGCCTGCGATACGCGCTCGAACTGGCTGCGCCCACCGCGGGCAGCGCGTCCGGAGTGCGTGCTCCATGACCCGCGTCGCCGTCATCGGCGTGGGACGGATGGGCGGGCCAATGGCGCGACGGCTGCTCGCGGCAGGTCACGAGCTGACCGTCTGCGATCCCTCCCCGGCGGCGGTGCAGCGACTCTGCGCGCTGGGCGCTGGGCAGTCCGAGGACCCGGCCGGTGCGGCCGCCGCCGCGGAGATCACGATCACGTGTCTGCCGTCGCCCGAGATCATCGAGAGCGTGGTTATGGGCGAGCGCGGCGCACTCGCGGGTGCACCGCTGGACGGGATCATCATCGACATGAGCACCTCTCTGCCGAGCCTGGCCCGGCGTCTCGCCGAGGCCGGGGGCAGGCGCGGAGTCCCGGTGCTCGACGCGCCGGTCACCGGGGGCCCGCGCGGAGCCGAGGCAGGGACGCTGGCGATCATGGTTGGGGGGGAGGCGAGCGCGTTTGAGCGCGCCTTGCCGTTGTTCGAAGCGATGGGAAAGGTCGTCCGCCACATGGGCCCGCCCGGCAGCGGACAGGCGACGAAGCTGACGAATAACGTCCTCGCCGCCACGCACATGGCGGTCCTGGCCGAGGCCGTTGCCCTGGCCCGGAGCGAGGGCCTCGACCCGGCTGCTGTTTACGAGATCGTCTCCAACGGGACCGGCGACTCGCGTGTGCTGCGCAACCGCTATCCGGTGCCGGGCGTCCTCCCCGAGGCGCCCGCCAGCAACGAGTGGGCACCGCTGTTCCCGGTCGACCTGATCGCCAAGGACGTGAGGCTGGCGCTGACGACCGCGCGCGAGCACGGCCTGAACCTGCCGGTCGTCGAGGTGGCATTGACCCGCTACCGCGAGGCACAGGAAGCCGAGTTCGGCGAGCTCGACTACTCGGCTGTCGCTCGCCTCTTCGGCGTCGGCGAGTAGCCGGCCGCGCCGGCGGCGGAAGGGGGTCCGCCGGCGACGCCTCACTCGGTCGACCACCATCGGAAGGGGGTCCGCCGGCGACGCCTCACTCGGTCGACCACCATCGGCAGGGGGTCCGCCCGCGACGCCTCACTCGGTCGACCACCATCGGAAGGCGCAAAAGGGCCCACTCAACATGTCCGTTGAGCACGGGTGGGGCTTTTTGGTTGCGATGCGGACCCTCTCGCCCCACTCTTGTGCGATCGTCGATTGAGTGGGCCGTTTTGACCGCCCCGGCCGCCCCCGCGGATCACCGAGTCCATACACTGCCTCCGTGCTGCGGCTCGGGGTCGACGTAGGCGGAACGTTCACCGACCTCCTGCTCCACGACACCGACTCCGCCAGCGTCTGGCTGGCGAAGGTCCCCAGCACACCAGACGATCAGTCCCGTGGAGTGCTCGAGGGAATCCGCGTCATCGGTGCGAATGCCGGGGTCTCGGCAGACCGTCTGGATACGATCCTGCACGGCACCACGGTGGCGACCAACGCGGTGCTCGAGAAGCGTGGAGCGCGCGTCGGCCTGCTGACGTCGGAGGGATTCCGCTCGATCCTCCACCTCGCGGAGGCGTGGACGCCGGGCCCTCTGTTCGGTTGGATGATCTACGAGAAGCCAGAGCCGCTGGCGGCCGTTGAGGACAGCCGCGCGGTCAGGGAGCGGGTCGCAGCTGACGGGCGCGTGCTGGAGGACCTCGACGAGGACGGTGCTCGAGCTGCGATTGCGGAGCTGCGCGATGCCGGGGTCGAGGCCCTGACGGTTTCGTTGCTCAACTCCTTTGCCAACCCCGGTCACGAGCGCGCGGTCGGGCAGCTCGCGCGGGAAGAGGCGCCGACGCTGCCGGTCTCGCTCTCGTCCGAGGTCCTCCCTGAATTCCGCGAATACGAGCGCACGGTCACGACGGTTGTGAACGCCTACGTGTCGCCGGTGCTCGATCGCTACCTCTCGAGTCTGCACCGGGGGCTCGAGCAGGAAGGGACCGATGCCGAGCTGCGCGTGGTGCGCTCGGACGGCGGGCTGATGAGCCTGGAGTCCGCGCGGGCGACCCCGGTCCACACCGTCCTATCCGGCCCGGCCGGCGGGGTCCAGGGAGCCGCGTACGTCGCGTCCCGTGCCGGCCTTGACCGGATCCTCACCTTCGACATGGGCGGCACCTCCACCGATGTGGCCACCTGTGTGGGAGGTGCACCGGCGATCACCCGCGAGACCGCCGTTGGGGAGTTCCCAGTCAGGGCGCCGTCGGTGGAGGTAGAGAGCATTGGCGCGGGCGGCGGGTCCATCGCGTTCGTGGCGGAGGTCACCTCGGCGTTGCGCGTCGGTCCTCGGAGCGCGGGCGCCGAGCCGGGTCCCGCCTGCTACGGCAGGGGTGGCACCGAAGCCACCGTGACCGACGCCAACGTCGTGCTCGGCCATCTGCCGCCCCAGCTGCTCGGCGGCGCCATGGAGCTCGACGTCGACGCCGCCACCGCGATGATCGGCCGCCTCGGCGAGGCCCTCGGCCTCGAGCCCGAGGCCACAGCCGCGGGGGTGATCGACATCGTCACCGAGAACATGCTGGGCGCGCTGCGGGTCGTCACGGTGCAGAAAGGTCTAGCGCCCAGCGACTTTGCGCTCGTCTCGTTCGGCGGCGCAGGCGGGCTGCATGCCAACGCCCTCGCGGCGTTGCTCGGCTGCTTCCCTGTGCTGGTGCCGCCCGAGTCCGGGGTCCTCTCGGCGATGGGGTTCGTCGCCTCCGAGATCCGCAACGAGTTCAGCCAGACATTTATCCGCGAGGCGGCCGACACCGCGGTGACGGAGCTCTGGGAGCGGCTGGCGGATCTGGCCCAGGAGGCGGACCGGTGGCTCGAGGGGGAGCGGGTGCCTCCCGGGGACCGGACGATCGAGTACGTCGTCGACATGCGTTACCGCCGGCAGGGCTTCGAGCTCCCGATCGACGTCGCATCGGACGAACTCGGAAGCCTTTCCCGCGACGCGCTCGTTGACCGCTTTAACCAGGTCCACCGGCGCCTCTATGGCTTTGGGTTGGAAGGGGGCGCGGAGATCGTCAACCTTCGAGCGGTCGGCCGCGGGAGCGTGCCGGTGCCCGAGATTCCTGCGCACGAACGAGGGAACAGCAACCCCTCCCCGGCGAGGAAGGGCAGCCAGCGCGTGTGGACCGGCGACGGCGAGCACGACGTCCCGACCTACGAGCGGGATGAACTGACCGCCGGGATGCGTATCCCGGGTTACGCGATCATCGAGCAGTACGACGCGACGACCGTGATCCTCCCCGATCATGTGGCCGAGGTGGACCCCTATCTGAACCTGCTCATCGAGCCGGAGCGCAGGCCGTGACCGAGGTGCGGATCGACCCGATCACGCTCGACCTGATCGAGAACGCTCTGCTCAACGCGCGCTTCGAGATGGACGAGGTGGTGCGCCGGGCCGCGATGTCGCCGACCATCCGTGTCCAGCACGACGAGTTCCCGATGATCTGCAACGCCCGCGGCCAGATGGTCGTGGGCCAGTTCGGCTCCTACATCCCCGAGGTGATTGACCGCTTCGGCGGCGACATCTCCGAGGGCGACGTGATCCTCCTCAACGACCCGTACGTGTGTCGCGGCTCGATCTCGCACTGCAACGACTGGCTGGTGATCGTGCCCATCTTCCATGCGCGCGGGCACGTCGGATTTGCCTCGATGTTCGGGCACATGATGGATGTGGGGGGCAAGGTTCCCGGCAGCCAGGTGAACGAGGCGACATCGATCTGGGAGGAGGGGCTCCGGATTCCCCCGATCAAGATATTCGACCGGGGTGTGCTGAACGAGGCCGCGCTGGCGGTGATTCTCAACAACACCCGTACCCCTGACACAAATCGCAGTGATCTGATGGCGTTGATCGGTGGCTGCCGCGCCGCCGAGCGGCGCGTGATCGAGATCTGCGACCGCTTCGGAAGTGCGACCTTCTCGGCTGCTTGCGTTGCGCTGCTCGAGAGGACACGGGACGCCGTCGCGCAGCTGATCCGCATGTACATCCCCGAGGTGCCTGTGAGCTTCACCGACTGGGTGGACGACGACGGGCTGGGGAACGGACCCTTCAAGATGGTCTTGACCCTCTGGCGGGAGGGGGATGTCTGCCACGCCGACTGGACCGGGACCGACGAGCAGGCGCCGGGCTCGATCAACTTCCACATCCACGAGGGCCTGTGCAAGCTGTTCTTCGGGATCTACATGATCATGGCGTTCGACCCGCAGATCCTGTTCAACGATGGCCTCTACGAGGTATTCGACGTGACGCTGCCGGAGGGCTCGCTGCTCAACCCCCGCTTCCCGGCGCCGCTGTCGAACCGGCTCAACGTCCACACCCGCTTCTTCGACTGCCAGAGCGGCGCGCTGGGGCAGAAGGCTCCGGAGCTCTCGATGGCGGCCGGCTATGGGACGAGCCCAGTGTTCGTGTTCTCGGGGGTCGACGCGGAGGGCGAGTACTTTCAGTTCGTCGAGCTTCTGTTTGGCGGCATCCCCGGCCGTCCGATCGGGGACGGCCTCGACGGCCATTCCTGGTGGCCGCTGTTCCGCACAACACCGGCTGAGTACGCCGAGGCGTATTACCCGATCGTTATCGAGCGCTATGTGCCTGTCCGCGATTCAGGCGGTGCAGGTCGTCACAGGGGCGGAACCGGGATCGAGAAGGTGTACCTGTTCACCGCCCAGGGGGAGTTCACCGTGCACGACGACCGCGCGCTGATCAGTCCCTGGGGAATCGGCGGCGGCCGCGCCGGTGGGCGCAGCTCCAAGCAACTGATCCGCACAGACGGCTCCGTGGTGCAGCTGCCGTCCAAGGTCGACGCCCACCGGGTCAACGCCGGGGAACGGTTGGTATTCCGCACGGCAGGCGCGGGCGGCTGGGGAGATCCCCTGGAGCGACCTGCCGCCGACGTGCTGCGCGATGTCCGCCGCGACCTTGTGTCAAAAGAGGCGGCGCAACGAGACTATGGCGTGGTGATCCGCGACGACGCCGTGGACGAGGACGGCACCGCCGAGGTGCGCGCGGCACAACGGGCGCAGCGAGGTGAGCCGCCTCTGTTCGACTATGGCGAGCTGCCCGAAAATGTCACCGTGGCATGAGTGGATTCGAGAGGAGCCGTGGTATGAGTGGACTCGAGAAAAGAGACCAAAATGGATGAGGCAACGCAGAAGCTCTATTCCGAGCGTGGACTGGGCGGTCGACAGGGCGCTGGGACACGGCCGGCGCTGGTGATCGTGGACCTGAACCGTGGGTTCACCGACCCCGCTTCGCCCTTGCACTGCGACACCGATGGCGCCGTCGAGGCGACCGCGCGTCTGCTGGAGGCTGCCCGCGCGAGCGGCTGTCCGGTCGCCTTTACGACGATCTCGTACGACGAAAGCGGCAAGCGAGTGGCCAAGTCCTTCATCGATAAGGTGCCATCGCTGCTGACGCTTGCTGCCGACAGCCCGTGGCCAGAGATTGACGGGCGGATTTCGCCCCTCCCCGGAGAGCCGGTCTTGAACAAGCTCTTTGCCTCAGCCTTCTTCGGGACGCCACTCGCGCCGATGCTTGCGGCCGCTCACTGCGACACGATCGTGATCACGGGTGCATCGACCTCGGGTTGCGTCCGCGCCACCGTGGTCGACGGAATGCAATACGGCTACAAGGTCGTGGTCCCCCGGGACGCGGTGGCGGACAGGGCGCCCGCGCCACATGAGGCAAACCTGTTCGATATCGACGCCAAGTACGGCGATGTGGTCTCGATCGAGGAGGCGATGGAGCTGCTTGGAAACGCGACCTTCGCCGAGACCGCGGCCGCTTCGAGCGCCGCTTGAGGGAGCCGCGGATGGGACGTGACGCGGACGCGATCATCATCGGCGCCGGGGTGATCGGGGCGGCGATCGCCTTCGAACTCGGCAAGCGCGGCTACCGCACCGTAAACCTCGACAAGCTTCCCGCCGCCGGGTACGGACCGACCGGCAACTCGTGCTCGATCGTCCGCGCGCACTATTCCTCGCCCGACGGCGTAGCGATGGCATACGAGGGCTTCTTCTACTGGCAGGACTGGGATCGCTATCTCGGTGTGGAGGACGAGGCGGGCCTCGCGCGCTATATGCAGTCGGGGACGATTCTGCTCAAGAGCGCCACGGGCCACCACGAAAAGGTGCTCGAGCACTACCGCCGACTGGGCGTCGAGTTCGAGGAGTGGGACCGCGAGGAGCTGCGGCGACGCATGCCGATCTACGACACCGGAGCCTTCTGGCCTCCGACGCGGCCATCGGACTCCCGTTTCTGGGATCCACCGAGCGAGGAGCTCGACGGCGCGGTCTTCACGCCAGGGTCCGGCTACGTGAACGATCCCCAGCTTGCCACTCATAACCTCCAGCGCGCGGCTGAGGCCCACGGTGGGACTTTCCGCTTCAGAGAGGAGGTCATGGAGATACGTCGGGACGCAGACGGCGTGCGCGGAGTCACGCTCGCAGACGGCGAGAAGCTAGATGCCGCAGTCGTCGTCAACGTCGCGGGGCCGCATTCGTTTGTGATCAACAGGATGGCCGGGGTGGAAGAAGAGATGAACGTGAAGACACGGCCGCTGCGGCACGAGGTCCACCACGTGCCGTCGCCGCCGGATTTTGACTTCGAGTCCGACGGGTTTCACACCTCCGACGGCGACACGGGGATCTACTTCCGCCCGGAATCGGGCAACAACATCCTGATCGGCTCCGAGGATCCGGACTGCGACCCAAAGGTCTGGGTCGACGATCCCGATCACTATGACCGCACGGTCACCGAGGCCCAGTGGGAGGCCCAGGTTTACCGCCTCGCGCGGCGTATCCCCACGCTTCCCATACCCCACGAGCGCAGAGGCATTGTCGATCTCTACGACGTCTCAGACGACTGGATCCCGATCTACGACCGCTCGCAGCTGTCGGGCTTCTACATGGCCATCGGCACGAGCGGCAACCAATTCAAGAACGCGCCGGTGGTCGGCCACTTGATGGCCGAGCTGATCGACCGGGTGCAGCACGGGCACGACCACGACGCCAATCCCGTCAGGGTCAAGGCCCCCTACACCGGCCTGCAACTCGACGCGGGCTTCTACTCGCGCCTGCGCGAGATCAATCCTGACTCAAGCTTCTCGGTGAATGGGTAGCGCTGCGAGCCGGGGCGCCAGGTCCCCCGTAGCACCGCGATCAGGCCCTGACGCTCTCCTGCACCAAGGCTCCGTATAGCTCCGGACGGCGGTGCTCAATGAGGTACAGCTCGTACTCTCCCGGGATCACATAGTCCTTGTCGCGGGCGCGCTGCACGTCATAGTCGGCGACGAGTAGGGCCTCCTCGTCGGCCCCGGCCTCCGCCAACCGGTCGCCGTACGGATCGACGATCTGGCTCCAGCCGCAGAACTCTCCCCATCGCTCCTTACCGATGCGATTTGCGGTGAGCAGGTAGACCCGGTTCTCCGCAGCCCGAGCGCGGGTGATGAACTCGGTCTGGAGCCTGGCGGCCAGCGGGAAATTTGTGGGGTGCGCGATCAGATCCGCCCCACGGAGGGCCAACGTGCGCGTCACCTCGGGAAAGCGCAGGTCGTAGCAGATCTCGAGTCCGACACGGCCAAGCGGCGTCTCAAATATGGGCAGCTCGTCACCAGCGACCACGAACCGGTCGACGCCCAAAAACGGCAGATGGGTCTTGCGGTAGACACCGATAAGCCCGTCCGGCCCGACAAAAACAGCCGTGTTGTGCATGACGTCGCCGTCGCGTTCGAGCAGTCCGCAAACTACGTGCATGCCCAGGCGGCGAGATTCGCGTTCGAGGATCTCCGTCGACGGCCCCGGAATCCCCTCGGCAAACGGCAACGCTTCCTCGGCGCTGTCGAACATATAGCCCGGGATCGCGCATTCCGGAAGGACGAGCAGTGCTGCTCCTTTCGTAGCCGCCTCCTCGAGGCGGGCCACGCAGACCTCGAGGTTGCGCTCCTTCTCGCCGAGCTGAGGCTCGGTCTGCGCGACGGCGACACGCATCGGCCGCGAGTCTACTACGGGCTTGCATACGTTAGTATGCAAACGCCCTGGGCCACACTCTCGCTGAGAAGATTCTGCTCTCGCATTGCGACGCTGACGAGGTGCGGCCCGGCGATGTCGTGATGGTGCGTTGCGACGTTGTGATGGCGAACGATGTCTCCGGACCCGTCGCCTTCCGCGCGCTCGAGAAGATGGGCGCAACCGAGGTATTCGACCCGGCCAAGATCGTGATGGTTGCGGATCACTTCATGCCGGCCAAGGACGCGCGCTCCGCGGAGCTCCAACAGCGGCTAAAGGTGTGGGCCGATGACCACCATGTGGCGTTCTATGGCCAGGGAAGGGGCGGCATCGAGCACACTCTGCTGTGCGAGGAGGGGTGGATATGGCCGGGCGCCGTGGTCGCCGGCGGCGACTCGCACACGTGCACCTACGGTGCGCTCGGCGCGTTCGGCACGGGGCTCGGATCGACCGACATCGCCGCGTGCCTGGCGTTTGGCGAGTTCTGGCAGACGGTGCCGGCGACTGTCCGCGTCGAGTTCTCCGGCGAGAAGAGGCCGTTCGTCACGGGAAAGGATCTGATCCTGGCCGTACTCGCTCAGATCGGGGTCGGGGGCGCGACGAACGCCGCACTCGAGTTTGCCGGCACCGGAGCGCTGGCGCTTTCGATCGACGAGCGCCTGGCCGTGGCGAACATGGCGGTCGAGGCCGGCGCCGAGACCGGCCTCTTTCCGGCTGACGGGACCACCGCCGGCTATCTGGAAGGACGCACCGACCACCGCTGGGCGGCCGAGAGCTCCGATCCCGACGCCGAGGTCGCCCGCGAGGTGCGCATCGACCTGGGGCAGCTGCCGCCGCTGATTGCGCTTCCCCACCTGCCCGGCAACGTCGCCGCGGTCGGCGACGTCTCGGGGACCAAGATCGACGAGGTCTACATCGGCAACTGCGCCAACGGCACCATGACCGATCTGCGCCAGACGGCGCAGATACTCAGCGGCCGTTCGATCCACCGTGACTGCCGGATGATCGTGGTCCCCGCCACCCAGCGCATCTACCGGCAAGCGCTCGCGGAGGGCCTCCTTGATCTGTTCGTCGCCGCCGGCGCGATCGTCTCGACGCCGACTTGCGGCGCCTGCTTCGGCGGCCACATGGGCGTCCTTGGCGCCGGCGAGCGGGCCATCACGACCACCAACCGAAACTTCCGTGGCCGGATGGGATCGCCCAAGGCCGAGGTACACCTGGCCAACGCGTACGTGGCGGCGGCCGCGGCGGTGGCCGGCGAGATCATCGACCCCGCGGAGCTCTCACCGGGGGTGGCGGCTTGATCATCGAGGGCCGTGCGGTAGTGATCGACGGCGACAACGTCGACACAGACGTGATGTATCCGGGTCAATACCTGAACATCGAGGATCCGGACAAGATGAAGGGCCACCTCTTTGAGGGATACGACCCCGGGCTGCGCGACCAGTTGGGCGAGGACGCGATCCTCGTCACCGGATGGAACTTCGGCATCGGCTCTTCCCGTGAGCACGTGCCGCTCGCGATCAAGGCGTGGGGCGTGCGGTGCGTTCTCGGCAAGAGCTTTGCCCGCATATTCCGTCGCAACTGCGTCAACCTCGGACTGCCCGCGATGGCGTGCCCGGAGGCGGCGGAGGCGACCCGTTCAGGATCGAGTATCACCATCGACACCGATAGCGGCGAGGTGGAGGTCGACGGCAGGGGTTACCAGGCCGAGCCGGTCCCGCGCTTCGTGCTGGAGCTCCAGGATGCGGGGGGACTGGTGCAGTGGGCGCGTCTGCGGACCGGGGCCGGATGATCAAACCGGCGGGTCGCGGAGAGCTAAAAGGGCTCGCGGTCGCCCGCGGCCCGCGCCTCGGTGCTCGCGCGGGAAAAGTCGCTCCACCCCGGGGGGTTGCGCCCGGCGATGCGATTTTTGCCCGCATATCGGGCACTATTCGCATCACCTCCTCCCGAGGCGGTGGGTGGGGCGATTCTTACCCGCCTGCTCGCTGACGAGACGCCCGCGACCCCCGCCCGCACGGGGGACCACGATGAACCGTCGAGCGGCTCAGCCCGCGCCGGGGTGGCGGTGGAAGAACTCGGCCACGCCGCGCGCGTGCTCCTCGGAGTTGTCGAAGATCGTCGAGTGGTTTGACCCCTTGACGAGGAAGGTCTCGCCGTGTGGCAGGTTGTCCGCGATCCACTGCTGGCCGGCGCCGTTTGGCCCCTGATCCCAGGGGGTCATGACGTCCTCGTCGCCGCCAACGACGAGCGCGGGCGCGGTGATCCTCTTGACCCAGTCCCGGTTGTCCATCGCGTTCATGGACTCGCACGCGGCGATCATCACTCGAGGCACATTGGAGTCGCGCAGGATCTGCTGGATCGTGTCGACGCCGGCCTGTCCCTCGGGGGTCTCCATGTAGGCCTTCGAAAGGCACTGCCAGGAGATCAGCTCGGCGAGGATCCGGCTGCCGACGCCTTCAAGCCCGATCAGATCGATCCAGTTCTTGAACACGAGCCGGCCCGAGAAGCCGAGCTTGGCGGCTGCGCAGTTGATCACTACCGATTGAATCCGGTCCGGGTACTTGCCCGCCATCACCGTGGCGACCATCCCGCCCATCGAGGTCCCGTGGATGTGCGCCTTGCCGATGTCCAGCGCGTCGAGCACGCCCACCGCGTCATCGGCCCATACCTCCAGGTCATAGCGCTGCTCGGGCTTCTCGGACTGCCCGTACCCGCGCTGGTCGTAGTCGATGCAGTGAAACTCGCGGCTCAGCAGCGGTGTCACCGGGGCGAAATTGAAGTGGCCAAAGCCGGCTCCGTGGATCTGCAGCACGGGCTCGCCCTCGCCGCTGATCTCGTACCAGAGCCGCGCCCCCTTGACGTCGATGTAGCCGCCAGCCATGCTCTCCTCCTGTTCGGGGTCCGGGCACGAGTATATGTCAGACATCCGACGGGAGAAGCCCCGCAAGGGCCACGCGGGCATGCTCCAGAAGGTGATTGCCCCCGCCCTAGTTGACAGGAAAGATGCGGACGAGTACAAAGGGAAAAGTCCGACCTTTTGGCTAGGTGTCCCGGCGCTTTCCTTGAAACAGATACTGATTCTCGGCGCGGGCGCGCGGCGGCGATGACGCTGCCACTTGCGGACGTCCGCGTGATTGCCGTCGAGCAGTACGGGGCAGGTCCGTGGGGGACGTTGCAGCTCGCCGATCTCGGCGCCGAGGTGATCAAGATCGAGGACCCGCAGTCGAGGGGAGACGTGGGTCGCTACGTGCCGCCGTATCAGGAAGGCGAGGACTCGCTGTTCTTTGAGACTTTCAACCGCAACAAGAAGAGCGTTTCCCTGGACCTTCGTTCCACCCGCGGCCGCGACGTGTTCGAGGCACTTGTGGCCAAGTCGGACGCGGTCTACTCCAACCTTCGCGGCGATCAACCCCACCGGCTCCGCCTGACCTATAAGGACCTCCGGCACATCAACCCGCGGATCGTGTGCTGCTCTCTTTCGGGGTTCGGAATGAGCGGGCCGCGCGCCGCCGAGGCGGGCTACGACTACATCATGCAGGCGATGGCCGGCTGGATGAGCCTCACCGGCGATCCCGACGGCCCTCCCA
>DASYAP010000041.1:0-6891 GCA_036501265.1 Solirubrobacteraceae bacterium
CAGCAGTGGCGCGCGACCCAAAGTACGACGTCCTGTTTGAGCAGGTCCAGATCGGGCCCAAGACGCTCAAGAACCGCTTCTACCAGGTACCGCACTGCATCGGTGCCGGGTCAGAGAAGCCCGGGATGCAGGCTTACCACCGGGGTATGAAGGCCGAGGGCGGCTGGGCCGGGATCTGCACGGAGTACTGCTCGATCCACCCCGAGTCCGATGACACCTCGCGCGTCTCGGCGCGGATCTGGGATGAGGGCGACGTACGCAATCTCGCCGCGATGTGCGACCTCCTGCACGAGCACGGCGCGCTTGCCGGGATCGAATTGTGGTACGGCGGCCCGCACGCCCCTTGCATGGAGACCCGTCACAACCCTCGCGGTCCCTCGCAGATCGCATCGGACTTCGAGCTCAACATCTTTCCCCGCTACATGGACAAGGACGACATCGAGACGCTCCAGCAGATGTACGTCGACGCCGCTATCCGCTCGCGCGAAGCCGGCTTTGACATCGTCTATGTCTACGGCGCCCACGCCTACCTGCCCTTCCAGTTCCTCTCCCCTTACTACAACAGGCGCACAGACGAGTACGGCGGCTCGTTCGAGAACAGGGCGCGCTTCTGGCGCGAAAGCCTCTACAAGGTGCGTGAGGCGGTCGGCGATGACTGTGCGATCGCTTCACGGTTTGCGGTCGACCACCTGATGGGCCCCGTATCGATCGAGGCCCAAAAGGATGGCGCCCGATTCGTGGAGTACTGCGACGACCTCGTCGACCTGTGGGACTTCACCGTCGGCGATATCGCCGAGTGGGGGCAGAACGCCGGGCCGTCACGGTTCTTCGAGGAGAACCACGAGAAGCCCTACAGCGGCACCATCAAGCCGGGCAACCACACGAACAAACCAGTGGTTGGCGTGGGCAGGGTGACCAATCCCGACACGATGGTCGCCATCATTCGTTCTGGTCAGTTCGACATCATCGGTGCTGCCCGGCCGTCGATCTCCGATCCCTTCCTGCCCAAGAAAATCGAGGAGGGGCGATTCGACGACATCCGCGAGTGCATCGGTTGCAACCAGTGCATCTCGCGCTGGGAAATCGGGGGTCCTCCCCTGGTCTGCACCCAGAACGCGACCGCAGGCGAGGAATACCGCCGCGGCTGGCACCCCGAGAAGTTCCACCCAGCTGGCAATCGCGAGAAGAGTGTGCTGGTCGTTGGCGCCGGGCCTGCCGGCATGGAGTGCGCGATGGTGCTGGGAAAGCGTCAAATGGAGGCCGTCCATCTGATCGAGGCCGACCGCGAGATCGGTGGCTGCGTGAACTGGATCTCGTTGCTCGGCCATTCGGACGGAAAGCCCAACCTTCACCGCGGTACCGCGCGCGGCCTTGGCGAGTGGAAGCGGATCGTCAACTACCGCCAGATCCAGCTCGACAAGCTGCGCAACGTCGAAGTCCACACGAACTCGCGGCTGAGGTCAGATGACGTCTTCAGCTACGGCGCCGAGATCGTCATAGTCGCCACCGGATGTCACTTCGCGACCGACGGACTCAACGCCGCGACCCACGCCCCAATCCCCGGGGCGGATGCTTCGCTTGATTGGCAGATGACCCCCGACGAGGTGGCGCTGGGCACCAAACAGGTCGGCAAGCGAGTGCTCGTGCTAGAGAACGAGGGCTACTTCATGGGCGCGTCGATCGCGCAGAAGCTCGCGGGCGAGGGGCACGAGGTGACGCTCGTGACCCAGGCTGGAGAAATCGCCGGCTACATGGAGTACACGCTGGAGGCACCGATGCTTCACCGCGACCTTCACCGCGTGGGCGTGAACATCCAGGTCTACACGATGCTCGATCGCATCGAGCCCGGCGTCTGCCACGCGTACAACATCTGGGATCCCGACCACAAGCAGGCGTTCGAGGTCGACTCGGTGGTGCTCTGCACCGCACGGCTCTCGGATGACCAGCTCTACCGCGAGATCAAGGGCGACCAGGGTCGCCTGGAGCAGGAGGGCATTGAGGCGGTGTACGTGATCGGCGACGCCGCCGCACCGCGCATGATCGTTGACTCGATCTTCGACGGTCACCGGCTCGCGCGTGAGATCGACTCGCCGCACCCGGAGATGCCTCTGCCGTTCATCCGCGAGCGGCGGTTGTGGGGCGAGACCAACAACGAGGACTACCTGCGCCAGCTCGCGAACACGGCCGATGTCGCGCTTGTCTGAGTACGCCCTACCGAGAGTCCTCAAGCACATCCGCTCACGGTGAAGATCGTCGTTTGCGTCAAGCAGGTGGCCTCGCTGGACGAGGAGTTCGAGCTGCTCGAGGGGGATCGCGGCGTCGATCCCGATTTCATCGAGTGGGACCTGAACGAATGGGATACGTTCTCGCTCGAGGCGGCCCTGCAGTTGCACGAGGGCGACGGCGCAGGCGGTGGCGAAGTGGTGGCGGTCACCGTGGGCGACGAGGAGGCCGAGGAGGGCCTGCTCGCGTGCTTGGCGCGCGGGGCAGACCGCGCCGTGCGCGTCTGGGACGAGGCACTCGAGGGGGCCGATGTGCTCGCGGTCGCGCGCGTGCTAGCCGCGGCGGTGGAGCGCGAGTCGCCTGATCTCGTTCTTTGCGGGGTGCAGTCCTCCGATGCAGTTACGGGGTCCACCGGGACCGCGCTGGCCGGCTATCTCGATTTGGCGCACGTCGCAGTGGTCACGGAGCTCTCTTACGACGCGGCCGGCTCGACGCTGACGGTCGATCGCGAGCTCGAGGGCGGACTGGTGGAGGTCGTGCGGATCGGGCTGCCGGCGCTCTTGACCATCCAGACGGGGATCAACGAGCCGCGGTATGCGACGCTCCGCGCGATCAAGCAGGCGCGGGACAGGCCGCTCGCCACCTATGGGCTCCAAGACCTCGGCTTGGACGCTTCAGGGCTGGCGGCAGTAGCCGGGGCGCGCGTGGTGGGCTTGCAGACACCCGAGCGCGGCGCGGGCGCCCAGTTGCTCGAAGGCTCTACCTCCGAGATGGCTGACCGGATCGTCGAGATCGTGCAGGAGCGTATGAGCGGATGAGCGCGGGCGTGCTGGTGCTAGCGGAGGCGCGACGGGGAGAGCTGCGAGAGGTCTCGCTCGAGCTGGTGAGCTCCGCTCGCGAGGTCCCCGAGGGCGCCGGCGGGCGCGTTGTAGTGGCCGTGATCGACCGTGACCCGCAGCGCTTTACCAAAGATGTGGCGGCAGACGGCGTCGACGAGGTGCTCACGGTGGCAGCACCCACCGAGCACTTTGAGCCCCACGTATGGCAGCGCGGCCTCGAGGCGCTGATCGAGACCGAGAGCCCGACCATCGTGCTTGCGGGCCACACCATCGATTCGCTCGGCTTCGTGCCCGCAGTGGCGGCCCGCATGGGGCTTGGCTTCGCCTCCGACGTGACAGAGGTGTCGTGGGCGGACGGGCCGCGCGCGCGGCGCGGCGCCTACGGGGACAAACTCCACGCCGAGCTCGAGTTCCCCGGCAAGGACTGCACACTCATGACCGTGCGGCCGGGGATCTTCGAGCCCGCGGCTGCAGGCTCAGGGGAGGTCTCCGCGCGGGCGGTCGAGGTGGACCTAGCAGGCGCGGCCCGGTCGGAGCACGTCTCGTTCCGGGAAGTAGCCGTCGGCGACGTGGACATAACTAAGGCAGAGTTCCTGCTCTCGATCGGGCGGGGAATCGAGGACAAGGACAACATCCCCCGCTTCGAGCGCTTGGCGGACAGGCTCGGCGCAACGCTGAGTGTGTCCCGTCCGATAGTTGACGCCGGCTGGATGTCAAATGCACGCCAGGTCGGCCAGTCGGGCAAGACGGTCAAGCCGCGGGTCTACCTCGCCCTCGGCATCTCTGGCGCGGTCCAGCACCTCGCGGGCATGCGCACCGCGGACACCATCATCGCCGTCAACACTGACCCCGAGGCGCCGATTTTCGGGGTGGCGCACTACGGCGCGGTCGCCGATCTGTTTGACGTCGCTGACGAGCTGGAGCGAGCGCTCAACTGACTGTGCCCGGCGGCGGCGCGCTCCTTGATGCCGCGGTGAAGACCCGCCCGGTCTTCTGGCATTTCACGGTCGGGCTGAAGATAACTTGGTACGCACTGGCGGTCCTGTCGGTGCTGGTGTTCGTCTATGGGGTCGCCCGCCCGCTTTACAAATGGAGCCGGGGGCGCGGCGGCCCGTCGCCACCGTACCCGTGGCGCGAGCTGCCGGGAAAGCTCTGGCGCGGCCTAGGCACAACGCTCTCACACGCCACGATCGCGCGCCGCGACGGGCTGGCCGGGTGGGCTCACGGCGCGATCTTCTACGGGTGGATCATTCTGTTCGCGGGCACGATCGTGCTCGGCTTCGACACCGACTTCACCAAGCCGGTATTCGGGTGGGATTACTTTCACGGCAACTTCTACCTGGGTTACAAGGAGGTTCTGAACGTACTGGGGACGGTGCTGATTGCCGGTGTGCTGGTGATGATGTTCCGCCGGGGGGTTCTGCGCCCGCGGAAGCTCGACTACGCGCGACCCGACCGCGCGCCGGGCGAGGCCCAGTTCGAGCGACGAACGTACCGCGTGGGCGACTGGGCTTTCGTATCGATCCTTTTGGTAATCGCGTTGACGGGCTTCGTGCTGGAGGGAGTGCGCATCGCGATGAGCCACCCGGGCTACGGCGGCACGCAGTTCGGCGGCTGGATCGTGGCCCAGGCTTTTGGCGGCACCAGTGAGGCGACGCTGGCGGGGCTGCGGCACGGGCTGTGGTGGTTCCACGGCTTGTTGGCGATCACGTTCGTAGCCAGCATCCCCTACACCAAGGCGGCGCACATGATCACCAGCTACCTGTCGCTGTCGCTGCGCGATCCGCTCGCGGGCAAGCGGCTCGCGGTGATACCGCCCGAGCGCTCCTCCGAGCCTGCCGGGTACGGGAAGCTTGAGGACTTCAGCCCGCTGCACCTGCTGCAGCTGGACGCCTGCACCAAGTGCGGTCGTTGCCATGCGGCCTGTCCGGCTAACGCGACCGGCCGTCCCCTGTCCCCACGCGACGTGGTGCTTGAGCTTCACGAGCAGTCAAACGTCGCCCTCGGCGGGGTGCTGGGCGCGCTCATGACCGGCCGCCTTGACGGCGGCGCCCGGCCGGACGGCGACGGGACCCCCGACGGGGACGCAAGCACGTCCGACGGAGGCGTTATCGGCCACGACGGTGTGCGCACTGAGACCGTCTGGTCGTGCATGCAGTGCAACGCGTGTGTGGAGGCATGCCCGGTTGGGATCCAGCAGGCGCCCATCATCAACCAGCTGCGGCGACGGCTGGTCGAGGAGGGCGACCTTGACGCCAACCTGCAGTCGGTGCTCCAAACCGTCCACAAATCGGGCAACTCCTTCGGCGAGCGCAACCGACGCCGTGGGCGCTGGACCGAGGAGCTCGACTTCGACGTCAAGGACGCCCGCCGCGAACCGGTCGAGGTCCTGTGGTTCGTCGGCGACTACGCGAGCTTTGACCCTCGCTCCCAGCGCGTCTCACGCACCCTGGCCCGGCTCCTGCAAGCGGCCGGAGTCGACTTCGGGATTCTCTACGACGGCGAGCGCAACTCCGGCAACGATGTCCGACGGATCGGCGAGGAGGGGCTATTTGAGTCTCTTGCCGAGCAAAACATCGCCACGATCTCGGAGTGCGAGTTCGAGCGGATCATGACCACCGACCCGCACTCGCTCAACACACTCCGAAACGAGTACCCACAGCTCGGGTCCGATTGGCAGGTGCTCCATCACACCGAGCTTTTGCTCGAGCTGATCCGTACCGGAAGCCTCGACGTAGGGGGCCGCCTGTCGTACCGAGCCACCTACCACGACCCTTGTTACCTCGGACGCCACAACGGCGTGTACGAGGCACCGCGCCAAATTCTGCGAGAGCTCGGGTGCGCTCTCATCGAGATGCCGCGCAACCGCTCAAACTCGTTCTGCTGCGGCGCCGGCGGCGGCCGCATTTGGATCCCGGATCAGCCCGGCCAGGAGCGGCCATCCGAGAACCGCATCCGCGAAGCCGTCGCGCTGCCGGATGTGGAGCTCTTCGTCGTCTGTTGTCCTAAGGACGTGACCATGTTCGAGGACGCGATCAAGACATCGGGCAACGCCGAACGGATCGAGCTGCGCGAACTCACCGAGCTCGTCGACGAGGCGCTTTTGCCCCAGGAGGTTGTAGCAGCGACTTAGTACGCGCGCCTGGCGCGGTCAGCCCCTCCTGGCAACGAACCTGCCTTGGCAGATTTTGCGCGCGTGCGCGAGCTGCTGGATGAAGACCATCTCGCCGCCGAGCGATTGCATCAGCTCCATATCGAAGCCGATGATCTTGAGCGCGTCGTAGGTCAGCTGTTTGTTCAACATATCCAGATAGAGATCGACGTGCGAGGGGAAGCGGCCTGTGTCCTCCGCCGCCCCCACGAGGCAGCCGTGCTCCTCCAACAGTGCCCGATAGTCGTCGATCGCAAGGACGTTGGGGAACTTCATGAATCGCAGGTACCGCTCGGCCTCGTCATCGCTCATCTGCTCGGACCCGGCCACCCAATCGGTGAACGCGACGGTGCCGCCAGGGCGCACGAGCCGCGCGGCCTCGCCGATCAACTGCCGTTTGTCCTCGACGTAGCACCAGGCGTCCTCGCCCCACACGAAGTCGAACTCGGCGTCACGGAGCCCCGTGTCAGTCGCGTCACCGAGAACGAAGTCGACCGAGTCAGTTAGTCCCTCTTGCGCCGTTCGTTGGCGACCGCGCTCGACGATGCGCTCCGTCGCGTCCACGCCGGTCATCTGAGCGACTTTCCGAAACCTCACGAGGAACCGCATTCCTGCGCCGTTACAGCAACACAGATCCAGTCCGCGGCTGCCTTCAGGAATGCCGGCCCGGTCGGCCAG
>DASYAP010000042.1:0-4746 GCA_036501265.1 Solirubrobacteraceae bacterium
ATTCGGCGAGGGCGGCCGCGTCGAGCGCGTCACGGTGCTCGAGGCGGGCCCCTGCCCCGTGACCGCGATACGCACGCAGGAGCGCGACGGTTACGAGGCCGTACAGCTGGCGTTCGGAAGGTGCCGTGAGAAGGCCCTCTCGAAACCCGAGCTCGGGCATCTGCGCAAGGCAAATGCCTCTCCGCATCGCCATCTGGCCGAGTTTCGGGACGAGGTGGGCGAGCTCAAGGTGGGTCAAACAGTGACCGTCGACGAGTTCTCCAACGGGGACCGGGTGAAGGTCTCGGCCCTGTCCAAGGGCAAAGGCTTTCAGGGGACGGTCAAGCGCCACAACTTCAAGCGCGGCCCGACGTCACATGGCTCGCACAACGTCCGGGCTCCGGGTTCGATCGGTGCCTCGGCGACGCCGTCGCGGGTGTTTAAGGGAATCCGCGGCCCCGGTCGCATGGGCGGCGGCAGAGTCACGCAGCGCGGCCTGACGGTCGTCGATGTGATGCCGGATCGAAATCTTCTGCTCGTGCGCGGCGCGGTCCCTGGCCCCCGTGGTGGAACCGTGGAGGTGCGTAGCGATGGCTAGATCCGCCTCCGTGCTGGGCGGCGGCACGGTCGACCTCGACCCGGTGGCGTTCGAGGCGCCCTTCAACATGGCGCTCGTTCACGAAGCCGTTCGCGCTGAGCAGAATGCGCGCAGAAGGGGTACCGCCTCCACGCGGAACCGCAGCGAGGTTTCTGGCGGTGGCGCCAAGCCGTGGCGCCAAAAGGGCACCGGGCGTGCCCGAGCGGGATCGTCGCGGTCCCCGCTGTGGGTGGGAGGAGCCACCACCTTTGGCCCCACTCCACGCCGGTACACGGTGAAGGTCAACCGCAAGGCCCGGCGCGGAGCGCTGCGCGGCGCCCTCTCGGTCCACGCCGAACGGGAGTCCGTCGCGCTCTTCGATGCGGGGACGTGGGAGGAGCCCTCGACCAAACGCGCCGCTTCGCTGCTCGCAGACTGGGAAGCGGCGCTCCCTACCCTCGTGCTGCTGTCCTCCGAGGAGGAGGCGGCCGGGAAATCGTTTCGCAACATGCCGCGCGTCGAGGCCATGCCGGTCGAAGATGCCGGCGTGGTCGATCTGGTCTGGGCGGCCTCGGTGCTCGTGTCACAGGCAGCGCTGCCCGCGCTCGTTGCCCGGGCCTCTGCCCGCACTCGCGATGGTCAGGAAATCGGCTGATGGAGCCCGGCCGGGTGATCATCCGACCCGTCGTATCGGAGAAGTCATACGTCTTGGCCGAGGCGGGCAAGTACACGTTTCGCGTGCACGAGCGGGCGCACAAGACCGAGATCCGGCAGGCGATCGAGCAGCTCTTCGACGTCACGGTGGCCGATGTCCGTACCGCGTCGGTCAAGCCAAAACCCAAGCGCCGGGGCTACACCTCCGGTCAGACGCGGCGCTGGAAGAAGGCGATCGTGCAGCTGGCCCCCGGCGACACCATCCCGATCTTCGGACCAGGCCTGGAGGCGGGCGAGTGATCGTGATCCCGAATTCTGTGACCTGGGTGCCTACCCGCTTTGAAGTCCATGCCCCTGCGTAAACCCAAACCAACCTCGCCCGGTCGGCGCTTCGCGAACTATCCGGACTTTGCTGAGCTCACCCGTTCCGAGCCCGAGAAGTCGCTGACCACCGGTCTGAAGAAGTCCGGCGGTCGCAACGTCCACGGACGCAAGACCTCCCGCCACCGCGGCGGCGGCTCCAAACGGCTTTACCGAAAGATTGACTTCAAGCGTCGCAAGGACGGCGTGCCGGCCCGCGTGGCAGCGATCGAGTATGACCCCAACCGCTCGGCCTATATCGCGTTGCTCCACTACGCCGACGGCGAGAAGCGCTACATCCTCGCGCCCCAGCGGCTGCGCGTTGGCGCCACGGTCCAGTCCGGGCCCGGCGCGGACGTACGCGTCGGAAATTGCCTGCCGCTGCAGAACATGCCGGCCGGGACCGTCGTTCACAACGTCGAGCTAATTCCCGGCCGTGGGGGGCAGATGGCGCGGGCGGCTGGCGCGGGCGTGCAGCTCCTGGCCAAGGAGGGCGACCACGTCACGCTGCGGCTTCCCTCGGGCGAGATGCGGATGGTGCGTGGAGAGTGCCGCGCCACCGTGGGAACGATCGGGAATCCCGATCACCAGAACGTCAACATCGGCAAGGCGGGCCGCAAGCGCCACATGGGTGTGCGTCCGCAAACACGCGGGACCGCGATGAACCCCGTCGACCATCCGCACGGCGGTGGCGAGGGCTCGACCACCCCGGGCCGACACCCCGTCACGCCGTGGGGGGTGCCTACGCTGGGTTATCGCACCCGCAAGAAGCGCAAGCCATCGGACCGCTACATCGTGCGTGGGCGGAAGCGAGGTAAGAAGCGGTGAGCAGATCGAGCAAGAAGGGACCGTTCGTCGAAGCGCGGCTGCTCGAGCGGATCGAAGCCATGAATCGTTCCGGCGAGAAGCGCATGGTCAGGACCTGGTCGCGCACTTCGACCATCTTTCCGGAGATGGTCGGCCACACGATCGCGGTTCACGACGGTCGCCGGCACGTGCCGGTGTTCATCTCGGAGTCGATGGTGGGTCACAAGCTCGGCGAATTCGCTCCCACTCGGCTGTACCGCGGTCATGCTGGGACCGGGAGGCGGCGATGAGCGAAGAGACGCCCGAGATCGAGCCGACGGAGTCGGAAGACAAGCCGAAGCGGCGACGGCGGCGTAAAGCCTCCGGAGCCGCGTCCTCCGCCGAGGCGGCCGAGACCTCGTCTGAGGCGGCCGAGGCGTCGTCCTCGCCTGAGCCGCGGGGGGAGGGTCGGAAGCAAAGATCTCGTCGAAAGGCGTCTCGAGCGGCTCAGGACGAGGACGAGGCCCCGACCGTTGCCGAGGAAGCGACCACGCAGGAGCCTGAAACGGCTGAAGAGGGGCCCGAGATCCCTGAGGCCGAGGCCGAGGTAGAAACGGACGAGCCCGAAGCGGAGGCCGAGGTAGAAACCGACGAGCCCGAAGCGGAGGCCGAGGTGGAAACCGCTGAGCCCGAGGCGGAGGCGCCTGCCGCGCCGGCGGCGACGCCAGCACCTCGCCGCCGCCGTCGACGCGGAGAGCTGCTGGACGTCGAAGTCCGCGCCCAGGCCAAATACGTTCGCTCCTCTGCTCGCAAGGCTCGACTGGTCTGCGACCACATCCGCGGAAAGAGCGTCGAAGACGCGCGAGCTATCCTCGCTCATACCCCCCGCGGGATCGCGCGCGATTGGAGCAAGTTGCTCGAGTCGGCGGTGGCGAACGCGGAGCACAACCACGAGCTCATCGGCGAGGATCTCTACGTCAAGGCGGTCCGCGCGGACGAGGGGCCAACAATCAAGCGCTATCGGCCGCGCGCTCTTGGACGAGCGACCCGGATTCGCAAGCGCACTAGTCATCTGACGATCTTGCTCAAACCAAAGCCGTAGGAATCCGCCATGGGTCAAAAAGTTCATCCAGAATCACTGCGAGTCGGCTACATCCACGATTGGAAGTCGAACTGGTTCAACGAGCGCGCATTCGCCGACTACCTCGACGAGGATGCGCAGATCCGCGACCACATCATCCGCCGGCTGGCCCACGCGGGACTGTCGGACATCACGATCCGCAAGAACGCCTCCGAAGTCGAGGTCAACATCCACACGGCCCGACCGGGGATCGTGATCGGCAAGTCCGGATCTGAGGTCGACCAGCTGCGCCGAAACTTGCATCGCATCACCGGCAAGGCGGTGAGAGTGAACATCCTCGAGATCAAGCGTCCCGAGCTCGACGCGCGCCTCGTCGCCCAGTCGATTGCCGAGCAGCTTCAGAATCGCGTCGCTTTCCGCCGCGCGATGAAGCGGGCGCTCACCAGCGCGATCCGCTCTGGAGCCAAGGGCGTAAAGGTTCAGGTCTCAGGCCGGCTCGGCGGTGCGGAGATGGCTCGCACCGAGGGCTACTCGGACGGCCGCGTGCCGCTCCACACGCTGCGGGCCGACATCGACTACGGCTTTCACGAGGCGCGGACCACGTTTGGGCGCATCGGCGTCAAGTGCTGGATAAACAAGGGCGAGATCATGCCCGAGGGCTATACGGGCGCGGATCTCACGGTGATGGACGAGCCAACCCCGCAGGCGACCGAACGCGGTGGACGCGGAGGTCGCGACGGTCGCGGCCGCGCCGGCTCGGCGCCAGGTGGCGGTCGTGGACGCGGTGGCGGACCGGGCAGCGGAGGCCGTTCAGGCGGTGGCGGGCCAGGCGGCGGCGGAGGTCGTTCGAGCGGTGGCGGGCCAGGCGGCGGCGGAGGTCGTTCGGGCGGTGGCGGAAATCGTCCGGGCGGCGGCGGACGCCGGGGCTCCGGGGGAGGGCCAGGCGCGGGTGGCGGTCGAAGCAGGGGCCGCGGACCAAACGGTGCGGAAGGTGGGCGCGAACAGCGAAGCCCGTCGCCACCGTCGGGTTCGGGCCAGCAACCGGGGAACGCCGCATCTGGGGGAGGCGAGTGATGCTCTCCCCCAAGCGCGTCAAGCATCGTAAGCAGCACCGCGGGCGGCGAGCGGGCATGTCGCGTGGCCAGGTAAATGTTCAGTTCGGGGAGTACGGACTGAAGGCACTCGACGCAGGCTGGCTGACCAACCGCCAGATCGAGGCAGCCCGGATCGCCATGACGCGCAAGATCAAGCGCGGCGGAAAGGTATGGATCAACGTCTATCCGGACAAGCCCTTCACGAAGAAGCCCGC
>DASYAP010000043.1:0-14951 GCA_036501265.1 Solirubrobacteraceae bacterium
TCTCATGTGCACATTGGGCTCGGTGCCGTGGGTGCCGTTGAAGACCTTGGGGGTCGCGCGTAGGAACTGCGGCTTCGAGATGTGCTCGATCATCACCACATCGAGCAAACCGTCGTCCAGGCGCGCCTCGGGTGCGAGGCGCATCCCGCCACCGAAGCGGCCCGAGTTGGCGGCGGCGGCCATGTACCCGGTAAAGGCATACGTTTCGTCGTCGGCTTGGAGTTCGAACCGGGCCGGGCGCCAGCGCGCGAGCCCGTAAACGGTCGCGGCGAGATAGACGGCTCGCCCTCCGATCCTCGGCGCCCCGTTGGCGATCGGAGTGACCTCCGATTCGAGCCCGATCGAGGCGATACCGACAAACAACCGCCCGTCGACTTGACCCGCGTCGACCGACCTGACCCTGCCGGTGACGACGACCTCGCACGCGGCCACCGGATCGCGGGGAATCCCCAGCGCGGCGGCAAAGTCATTGCCTCGACCGCCCGGGAGGATGGCGAGTACCGCGTCCATGCCGTAAATCGCCGCCGCCGCGATCCGCACCATGCCGTCGCCCCCAAAGGCCACCACCTCCTCCCCGGCCTGCGCGGCCTCGCAGGCGAGCGCCGCGGCGTGGTCGGCCGAGTCCGTGGCAGCCACCTGCACCTCCAGTCCGCTCTCAGCGAGCCGTCGGCGGACAGCCTCCAGTTTTCGCGCCCGGCGAACAGCGACAGCCCTGTCGCCCGCGCTCGCTCGCTTGGCCGCACCCGCGATCGGGTTGAACAGCACCCGCGCTCGCCGGCGCGGGCGGTGTGCTCGGGTGCTCACGGCATGCTGCCTTCCGGGGTCCTCATCGCCTGAGTCCTGATCGCGCTCCCCAACGAGCCCCTCCGGTCACCCCGGGGTACGGTATCCCACCCCGGCGGGGTAGCACGCGACCATGACCGCCACAACCGCTGCCACCTTGACGGACGCGCGCGTGGCGCTGCTTCGACCGCTGGACTCGAGCGACCGCGAGCGCATAGTCGCCGCCTTCGACCGGCTCAGCGAGGAGTCGCGCTACAGGCGGTTCTTCGCCCCGTTGCTCCAGTTGAGCGACCGGTCACTCGAGTACCTGACCGACATCGACCATTCGGACCACGAAGGGATCATCGCTCTCGATCCGGGCACGGACGAGTTGATCGGGGTCGCGCGCTACGTGCGTGGCGAGCCGGGCAGCGACCGGGCCGAGGCGGCCGTCGTCGTGGCCGACGACTGGCAGCACGTAGGCCTGGGACGCGCGCTGCTTGAGCGGCTGGTGGCGAGGGCTCATGTAGAGGACATCTGGCAGGTTCACCGCGCTCGTCCAGGCAGACAACCGCCGCGCACTGCAGCTACTTGCGGAGATCGGGCCGACCTCGCGCTCGCTCGAGGGCGGCCTGGTCGAACTCGACATCGAGCTCGCCGAGGAGCGGCTGGGCGCCGCGCTGGGCGCCGCGCTGCGGGCGGCCGCCGGCTCCATTTTTGGAGTCCGCCCGTTGTCGGAGCGCTTGCTCAGAGCTGCGCGTGAGCTCTGGGAGACGCGCCGCCCGGGACCTTAGTGCTCGTAGGTGCCGATGACGCGCGCCTGTTCGATCACGTGATCCGCGACCCGCTCGAGCAGCGCTCGCCGGTCGAGACCTGGCTCCAAGTCCAGATCATCGTCCAGGGCATAGACCCAGATGTAGTAGTGATGCACACCGTGGCCGGGTGGCGGCGCGGGGCCGTTGTAGCCGGCGTTCCCGAAAGAGTTCTGCCCCGAGACGTGATCCCGGGCATCCTCGTCCAGCCCGGCGGCGTCGCCCGGAATTCCGTACACCACCCAGTGGGTGAACCCGTCCACCAGCGGCGCGTCGGGATCGTGCATGACAACGGCGAAGGACCGTGTGCCCTCGGGTACCCCCGACCACTCGATCGGCGGCGAGACGTCCTCTGCATCGCCAGCGTGGCGTTCGGGGATGCGGCCGTGAGTGCCAAAGGCGGGAGAGCTGACGCGAAGATCAGCGACGTTCAACTGTTGTGCCATGTCGCTCGCAGTACCCGCTCGTCCGGGTCACGAATCAAGGACGCCCGCGGCACCCCCGGGCAGTCCCGCAAGCGACGGGGGCGACGGGGTGTGCGGAGAGAGAGGAAGCCGCACTGTGAACACGGCTCCTCTACCCGGCGCGTTGACAGCCGCGACGTGACCCCCATGGGCCTCCACCACCGCTCGGACGATCGATAGGCCCAGCCCGGCTCCGGCGGCCCCCCGACCACGACCGGGATCGGCGCGCCAGAAGCGCTCGAAGAGAACGTCCGAATCCTCGGCGGGCAATCCGTTCCCATAGTCACGCACCTCGAGCACGGCCTTGTTGGCGTCCTCGCTTACCGCCAGGTCTACGGGAGTCCCCGCCGGAGTGTGTACCAGCGCGTTGCGCATGAGGTTTGAGACGACCTGTCGAAGCTGTCCCGAATCGCCCATGACCGTGACCGGCCCAGCAGCCTCGCAATTGATCTGCCGGTCTGGCGCGGTTACGCGGGCGTCCTCCGCCGCGTCGGCTACAAGGCTCGAGAGCTCGACCGGCTCGCGCGTGGTCTCCGGTACCTGATCGAGGCGGGCGAGCATGAGCAGGTTCTCGACGAGGTCGCCCATGCGCTTCGCTTCGTCCTCGATTCGCTGCATCGACGCCGCCGCTCTCTCCGGGTCGTTTGCCGCGCCCAGACGGAACAGCTCCGCGTAGCCCCGGATCGCGGCCAGGGGCGTCCGTAGTTCATGGGACGCGTCCGCCAGGAACTGCCGTAGTCGTCTCTCGCTCGCCTCGCGCTCGCGGAAGGCGCGTTCGATCTGCGCAAGCATCGCGTTCAGGGCGAGGCCCAGACGACCTACTTCGGTTCGTTCAGTCGCGGGCGTGACGCGCCGAGACAGATCTCCGGCAGCGATCGCCCCTGCCGTCTCGGCGATCCGGTCGAGCGGGCGAAGGCCAAGCCGCACGACCCACCAGGCCAGCGCCGCCAGTGCGGCGAGGATGCCAAGGATCACCAGCGCCTCGACTACGAAGAGCCGGTGCAAGGTCTGAGAGACGTCCGTGAGGGGAATGGCGATGATGGTCGAGCCGGGTTGGTCGCCGGTCGCCTCGGAGAGCACCCGGAAATTGACGCCCGAGCCGTGCGCTGACCCGACCGTGATCGGGTCATTGCTAGGAATACTGCCCGGGAAGTTCGGCGTCGCGAGACGCTTCGATATCTGCACGGTCTCGACCGGGGCTCCGGATGCGTCACGTCGCTGCCCAACCGTGCCAACAGGAAACGTCGCCACCGAGCCTCCGAAGCCAGCACCCCCGAAGAACCCCGAACACGGCACCCCTGCAGCGGATGCACGCTCGCACATGTCCAGTACATGCGACATGACGTTCACGCTGGCTCGCGCGTCCTGATCCACCCGTTGGAGCAAGAACGACCGCTGCTCCGCGTACGTGATCGCTGCCAGGGTGATGAGGCCGGCGGCGGCGAGCGCGAGCAGCCCGAGTATGAGGCGGGCGCGGAGCGACACGGACTAGCCCTTGGGCAGTCGTAGCGAGTAGCCGACGCCGCGAACTGTGTGGATCAGCGGTGGGCCCTCGGCATCGATCTTCTTGCGGAGATAGCTGATATAGGTCTCCACCACGCGGCTGTCGCCGCCGAAGTCGTAGTTCCAGACGTGGTCCAGGATCTGAGCGCGCGTCAAGACCCGGCGTGGGTTGAGCATCAGGAAGCGCAGCAGCCGGTACTCGGTAACGGTCAGATCGATGGACCGGCCGTTGCGAGTCACCTCGTGAGCATCGTCGTCGAGCTCGAGGCTGTCGAAGCTGAGGCGGTTGGAGTCCTCCTGAGCCCTGCCGGTGCGTCGCAGGATCGCCCAGATCCGGGCCACGAGTTCCTCGAGACTGAATGGCTTGGTGACGTAGTCGTCGCCACCCATGGTCAGACCGCGAACCTTGTCCTCGGTGGTATCGCGCGCGGTGAGGAAGATGATCGGAAGGTCGGTGCGCTGTGCGCCCAACCGCCGCGCGACCTCGAAGCCCTCCATGTCCGGAAGCATGATGTCGAGCAGCATTAGGTCGGGGTGAAACGCGGACACCGCGGCCAGTGCCCGTTGGCCGTTTTCGGCGACCTCGACGTCAAAGCCGTGGTAACGCAACGCCATCGAGATGACCTCGAGTATGTTCGGCTCGTCGTCGACCACCAAGACACGGGCCCGATTCGGTGTGCTCGTAGCCATGGTAAGAGTTTCGCGCGGAAGCCTGAGAATTTCCTGAGTTTGTTGGGTGGGGGATCTGTCCGGGCCGCTCTCACGGGGTGCGGTCCTGCGTGGCCGCCCGGATCTCCACGGCCTCGGCGCCGATCAGCTCTCTGACCGAGGAGGCGCCCGCAGCGCGGACCCGGCGCGCGAGCTCGCGGTTGACCCGCGCCGGCCACCCCGGCCCCTCGTAGATGAGCGCGGTGTACACCTGCACCAGCGTCGCGCCCGCGAGGAGCCTCTGCCAGACGTCTTCGGCGCCTGCAATTCCACCCACCGAGATCACCACAAGCTGGTCGCCCGCCACTCGCCGGATACGCCTAAGAACGTCCAGCGCCCTGGGACGCAGTGGTGCGCCCGAAACCCCGCCGCCGCCCAGCGACGCCACCACGGCGCTCGCTTTTCCTAGGACCGCATGGTTGGTGGTCGTGTTCACGGCCACGATCCCGTCCAGGCGCAGATCGACGGCGAGTGCCACAATCGCATCGAGTCGCTCGTCCTCCAGGTCAGGCCCGACCTTGATCAGCAGTGGACGACCGCAATCGATCGCGCCAAGCTCGTCGCGGACCTCGGCGACCAGCGAGCGCAGTTCAGCGGGGCCCTGCAGGTCACGCAGACCGGGTGTATTCGGGGAGCTGACGTTGAGCACGAGGTAGTTGGCGACCGGTGCAAGGAGCCTCACCGTCTCCCGGTAGTCGCTTGGCGCGTCCTCGAGCGCGACGGCCCTTGACTTTCCGACGTTGACCCCGACGATTGGTCTCGGTGGTCGGCGTGCGAGCCGCGCCGCCGCGATCGTCGCCCCCTGGTTGGGAAAGCCCATTCGATTCAACAGTGCCCGCTGCTCGACGATCCTGGCGATTCGAGGGCTCGGGTTGCCCGGCTGAGGCAGGGCCGTGATCGTGCCCACCTCGACGAAGCCAAAGCCGAGCGCGCCCAGGTCTTCGAACCACGTCGCGTCCTTATCCAGGCCTGCCGCCACGCCCAGCGGGCTTGGGAAGGTGAGTCCCAATGCCTCGGTCGCCAGACAGGCGGGGGTCGGGCCCACCAATGCCCGCACGAGGGCGCGACCGGGCGCTGTAGCCCGGATCAGTCGGAGAGAGCTCTTCGCCAGCGCGTGCGCGCGTTCGGCGGAAATATGGCGCAAGAAAAGCCTGAAGAAGGTGCGGTACATCGTGCCCCGAGCCAAGACGAGCCCGAGCTGCTTCGGGCTTTCTACCCTACTGTTGGCCGCGGCGAGCCCCGGCCGGCGCGCAGGCGATGTGCCTTATGCGGACATCTGCGCAGCGCGTCGCCGTAGGAGGTCAGCTTCCAAGTGCCCCGCTCCTTGGCCAGGGTGACACGCTTGATCGCACGCGCCACCGCGGTTCCGGCCACCGTCACGTCCGCCTTGTGGTGATGAGTGGCGACCTGGATGGTCGCGTACAGCAGCTGCGCCTGATCCCGGCTGATATTCGTCGCTTTACTCGGCAGGCACTGGACGAACAACTTGGAGCAGGTCGTTCGTGATCCCATCCTTTTGATCAAGGCGTCCCGCACGCCGGTGTCGAGCATGCCGCAGGCGTTCGAGTAGTTCCCCTCGGCTATCTGGGACAGGTAGTTGCTCACGACGTTGTAGGGACCCGGTGGCGAAGAATTTGACTCGCAGCCCGCAAGTACAGCCATCGCGGCCAGCAACGCCGCGAAACGCATCGCCGTGGGCGCGGAGATACGGGCATTCGCTGCCGAGTCGCGTCGCAACATCCGCGTCACCATCGTATACGATTTTGCTGGTGACCAAGCACGCGTGGTGTGCTGTCGTGGACCGGCCTTGGGACCGGCGCGCTGAGCGGCATGGGCGGGGGATTCTGTCCGTGGTTTGCGCCCTCATCGCATCCTGCGCGGCCGTGGCCGGCTGCGGCGGCAGCGGCTCAGCGGCGTCGACTCACAAGCACGTCTCCACGGCCACGCGTGTGTGCGCTGGAGCAAAGCGAGCGGCCCAGCCGCTGCTCGGCAGCGGGGTCCATCTGCGCATCGCCAGCTCTGACCCGACCAACATCGAGTGCGTGCTTGACGGCAACGGAATGCACGTCGACGCAATTGCCCAGGCCACGGCGGTGGCCTGGACCGAATACGACACGGCCGCCGTGCACCAGGCCCAAGCCTTCGGCACGGGGGCCGTGCATCAGCGCTCCCAGCAGCCCCACTCAGTCCCCGGCCTGGGAGGGAACTCCACATGGATTCCGGCGAAGCAGGAACTGATCGCGACCAATGGGACGGAGTCCCGAGGCGGTAGCTATCTCACGGTGACCGTTACGCGTCACACACCTCACGCCCCGTCGAGCGTGGCAGTGGCCGCAGCGGTCGGGCGGACGATGCTGGCCTCGACCCCGCGCGGGCCCAATCCGGGTCCCCCACCGAGCTAATCCGTGGACGCAACATCTGCGTCCGTGGAGCTTCCCGTCGAGCTTCAGCCGGGAAATCGCACGCCGGCGCCGGGCGACCTCGGCCTCGTTCAGGCGTTCGCCAATACGTTCTGGGACCTCGAGCGAGGTAGGCCCGAGCAACTCAGGAGCCCATCGTCACTTGCCGCCTGGCTCCGGCGGCGAGGTCTGATCGGTTCAGGGGTCCGGCTTTACGAGACCGACCTGAGGCGGGCCCTGGATGTCCGCGAGGGGTTACGGACGCTGCTGTTTGCAAATAGCGGTGCTGATCACGATCGAGATGCGATTACGCGGCTCAACGCGGGCCTACGCGGCGCGTCCGTGACCGCTCGCCTCCACGCCGCTGCCAAGCCGGAGTTCGTCGCGCCACGCCAGGGACTCGATGGCGCACTGGGACTTATCGCCGCAAGCGTCGCGGTCGCGCAGCTCGAGGGTCGGTTCGGGCGGCTGAAGGCTTGTCCAGGGCCCGACTGCGGTTGGGCCTTCTACGACCACAGCCGCAACCTCGCGGGCACGTGGTGCTCGATGTCGATATGTGGCGCCCGAGTCAAGGCGCGTCACTACCGTCAGCGCAGGCGCCGAGCGCACGTTGCATGAGGGCGCGCCTCAGCGACAAACTGGTACGAGCGGTGGGGGTCAGGGTTCGACGATCCGGCGCTGGAGGAACCGGCGCTCCGGCTCGGAAGCGGCGAGCTCCAGCGCACGCTCGTATGCCGCCCGAGCCTCCTCGCGGCGGCCCAGGCGCTTTAGCAGCTCGGCCCGCGTGGAGTGCACGTACTGATAGTTGTCGAGGTCGAGCCGGTCGACAATCTCGAGCGCCTCGCGCGGCGAGCCGGCCTCGGCAATCGCCACCGCCCGGTTGAGCTCGACTATCGGCGAGCCGGTGATCACGGCCAGGCGCGAGTACAGCTGCGCCACCTCACTCCAGTCGATCTCCTCCTCGCTCTGAACTGAGGCGATCGCAGCCTGCAGTACGTACGGCCCCTGGCCCCGGAGCGCGATCGCGCGGTCGAGTTCCTGGCGGCCGGAGGCTATTCCCTGCATGTCCCACAGCGAGCGGTCCTGGTCTTTGAGCAGAACGAGCTCGCTGCCCGCGAACCTGGCCCGATGCCTGGCGTGGTGGATGAACATGAGCGCCAGCAGCCCGTGCACCTCCGGCTCGTCCGGCATCAGTCCGGCCAACACGCCCCCCAGCCTGATCGCTTCGCCGGCGAGGTCGACGCGACCGCTGTAACCCTCGTTGTAGACGAGATAGATGACCGAGAGCACCGCGTCGAGGCGATCCGGCAAGCGATGGTCCGCGGGCACGGTAAATGGGATTCCGGTCGCCCTGATCTTTGTTTTGGCACGCGTGAGGCGCCGCTTCATGGTCTCCTCAGAGACCAAGAACGCGCGCGCGATCTCGTCCGTGCTGAGTCCGCCGAGCGTCCGCAGCGTGAGCGCAATCTGCGCTTCGGGCGCAATCGCCGGGTGACAACACGTGAAGATCAGCTCGAGCCGCTCGTCACCGATGACCTCATCCTCGAACTCGTCCACCGTCGCCTCCGGCATGTCGAGCAGTCGCGTCTTGTCCGCGAGGGTGCGGCGGCGGCGGATCCGGTCGATCGCTCGGTTGCGTGCCGTCGCGACCAGCCAGCCCACCGGGTTGTGCGGGGTGCCCTGCTCGGGCCACCGCTCCGCCGCGACTGCGAAGGCCTCTTGAGCAGCCTCCTCGGCGAGATCAAAGTCGCCGAGAAGGCCGATCATGGAGGCAAGTACGCGGCCCCAGTGCTCGCGGAAGACCTCGTCCAGCTCCAGCGCTAGCTCTCCGCCAGGGGACGGACCTCGATCGCACCGCCCAGACGAGCCGCGGGGATGCGGCCGGCCAGCTCGATGGCCTCGTCGAGGTTGTCGGCGTCGAACAGGTAGTAGCCGCCGAAGACCTCTTTGGTATCGGCGTAGGGCCCGTCGGTGGTGAGCATCTTGCCGTTCTGTACGCGAACGGTGGTCGCCGTTTCGACGGGCTGCAGCTGTCCGCTGCCAAGGCAGCGAGGGTCGTCGGCGAGAGTCATGTATTCGCCGAAGACGGCCTTGTACTCGTCCTCCGAGAGCGCCTCATGCGAGCCCGGCTTGCTGTAGATCAACAGTGCGTACTTCACGTCAACCTCCTGGGGGAGTATTTGACTAATCCTCCCTGAGACGAACGGCGCTCGCGTTAGGGGACAGCCGGGATTGCGGACGTGGCGCTCGGATCTTTGACGCGAGGGTTCGTTCGCGAGTCGCGGCGAAGCTCATCCGGGCACTTTTGCCCGCCTCGACTTGCGGCGGTGCTCCCCGATTGTCTCCTGTAGCCGATAGTGCGCGACCAGGGCGGGCGTCGCAGCGAGCAAGAAGTTGAAGACCCGGTAGGCGACGACCGCCGCCAGCGCGGGAGCAAGCGGCTCGCCTACCCAGTAGAGGGCGTAGATCATCAGCGCCTCAGTGACCCCGGCTCCACCGAGCGGAAGCGAGCGACGTGTAGCCGCATATCCGGTGGCGTAGGCGATGATGACCTTGCCGACACTCGGATCCAGCCCGAACGTGCGCAGGCCGCCATAGAACGCTGTGATGTCAGCCGCCCAATACAGCGCCGTGCCCACCCAGGCTCCCCAGTATCGGTGCGGCTCGCGGATCATCGTCCGCACGGCCTCTAGCCCCTCTACTGCGCTGACCACCCACCGGCGGGGGACGAAGGGGAGCTTGCACAGACGCTCCGCACGGTGGGGGACGGCTACCCACACGGCGAGCGCGAAGCCGACCGGCACAGCGATCGCCCACGGCCAAAGCAGAGAGGGCATGATGTTCGCCCCCGTCGCGATAAGCACGATCGCCGTGATGCAAGCCGTTGGCGCGAGCACCGTCCACTCGAGCACCCCCAGCGCGAAGACCCGCACCCGGGCGCTGTGCTCATCCTCGTTCAGTGTCTGAAATGTCTGGCGGTCGATGCCGAACCCTCCGCCGATCGTGAAGGGACCGAACCCAGCGATCACCACGCGCGCGACCAGGGGCAGCGCCAGCACCGGATGGCTGTGTAAGCGCGCGACCGACCGATAGGCCAGCATGTACGCTGGATAGGCGAGCAGCTCGGCGCCCCCGATCAGCGCGATCCAGCCCGGGTGGACGCTGTCGAACGCGCGCCCCACTTGGTCCGCGCCCGTGACGCGGGCTATGACCAAAACCGCAACTGCGGCCAGCGCGGTTGCCAACGCGGAGAGCAGGATTGGCCGGATCAGAGCTCGCACGGCAATCGACGATATAGAGCCAGGTCCCGGTCGGGGGCAGTCTCGGCTAAGAAAACGGTGAGAGTTCGCCGCGTACGTGTAGCCGGCGACTCAGGGCTGTCGCACCTGGTGCCCACTTTCCCGAGTCGCCGCACCTGGTGCCCACTTTCCCGGGAGGATTCCTTGGGGGCGATGAGTTTGAGCGGATCGGGTTGTCGTGTTGCCTTAAGTGCAAACGAGAAAGGGAGCTTCGCTGGCCAAGCTGATCTACTCGGCGATCACCTCGCTCGATGGCTACATCGAGGACGAGGACGGCAAGTTCGACTGGGCCGCGCCGGGCGACGATTTACACGCCTTTGTAAACGATCTCGAACGACCGATTGGCACCTACCTCTATGGGCGCCGGACGTACGAAACGATGGTCTTCTGGGAGACGGTGAGTACGGGCCCTGAGCAGCGGGTCGTGAGCCGCGACTATGCAGAGATCTGGCGGGCGGCCGAGAAGTGTGTGTATTCCCGGACGCTTAAGGCCCCGTCAAGCGCGGGGACACGAATCGAGCGCGAATTTGACCCGGAGGCGATTCGCCAGCTCAAGGAGTCTTCGAACGGTGACGTCTCTGTCGGCGGTCCCGAGCTAGCGGCCCAGGCGTTCGGCGCGGACCTCGTCGACGAATGCCATCTCTTCCTTACCCCAATCACGGTGGGAGGCGGCAAACGCGCGCTGCCGTCCGGCATGCGGATATCGCTTGAGCTGCTTGACCATCGCAGCTTCGGGGAAGGCGTCGTCCACCTCCATTACGGCGTGAGGTAGTGGAGCCGGGCTGGCTCGTCAGGGACGGTGATTGGGCGGTACGGTCGTTGGTGCCACGAATCAAGAGATCGCCGCGCAGCTGTTCATCAGCCCGAGCACCGTCGACTACCGTGTACGCCAGCAGCGTGAAGAACCCAAAGTTGTAGAAGACCGCCGTCAGCCCGCTGCCGCGCAGAGCGCGGTGACGGAGCGCGCGTAGCGGCTCGGCGATCGAGACCCGCTCGCTCTTGGGCGGCGGGGGTGTGCGCCGCAGGAACACGTTGATCGCGACGAACGCGATCGTCATCAACACCGCGACCCCGAAAAACGGGCCGCGCCAGCTAATCCCGCCGAGCTCGCCGCCGAGCAGCGCCCCGACGGAGATCCCGAGGCCAAGCGCCGCCTCGCAGAGCACCACCGCGCCGACGACGCCGCCGCTAGCCGAACCGATGATCACCGATAGCGAGGTGGCGATGAACAGCGCGTTTCCGAGACCCCAGCCGGCGCGCAGCCCGACGATCGCGCCGACGCTGCTCGACGCGCCCGCGGCCGCACTGAACGCGATGATCAGGACCAGGCCGGCGAGCAGCGTGCGTTTCGTGCCGATCCTGCTGGCGACGGCGCTGGAGACGAGCATCGAGATGCCCGTGACCGCAAAATAGCTGGTGAACAGCAGCTCTACCTGGCTCGGCGAGGCGTGGAGGTTCTTCGCGATCGCGGGCACGATCGGGTCCACCAGCCCCAGGCCCATGAACGAGACGGCGGCGGCGAACGCCACCGCCCAGACGGCCCTGGGCTGTGAGAAGAACCCCCGCCGGAGCCTACGGCACCGGTCATTCGCTTACTCCCTCGCTGAAAGCTGGATCGCTCATCGCCCTCACCTAGGCGGTCACCGGGGTTTCACGGGTTCGCACGTGTAGCGGTCGCTCTGCATGGACGATCAGCACCGGAACCGGGCTGTGATGCAGCGCGTAATGGCTCACGCTCCCGAGCAGCGCGGCACGGACCGCGCCGCGACCGCGTGAGCCCACCACGACGAGATCGTGGTGGCCTTCCTTGAGCTGGCGGATCAACGCGAGCCGGATCGGCTGCTCGCTCAGCACCGTCGTCACCGGAAGCTCAGCGGGCACGCGGTCGCGCGCCTGGCGGATGACCGCCTCCGCCTGGCGGTGAACGTCTTCGCTCAGCTGGCCTAACTCTTCGCCGGCCATCACGTAGGCGGCCGGAGGCACTTCCGGCACGGCTGTCATCAGCGTCAACAGGGTGTGCTCGCTCTCGGCGAGGTCGATCGCGTGCGCCAACGCTGCATCGGCGCCGACGGAGCCATCGACCAAGACCAGGATGTTGTGAAACATGATGCGTTCCTTTGGTCAAACGGCGCGTTGCTGCTGGCGAGACCTCTTGGTTTGCCGGACAGATCTGAGGTCTTGACAAACTATATCGGGAGTAAATATAGTTTGTCAATATGGAATCGCTTACGCTCGTCACGCTGAGCCGCTCCGACCAGATCGACTACGTCTCACAGCAGCTGCTTCCAGGTGCGGGCCTGCTCGTGCGGCTGCTGGTGAGGGAGGTCGGCGGCGAGCTATCGCGCACCGAGATCGGCCTGCTAAGCACGCTCAGCGGCGGGCCACGGCGGATCACCGAGCTGGCGAAACTCGAAGGACTCGCCCAGCCGACAATGACCAGCCTCGTCAAGCAACTCGAGCAGCAAGGCCTGGTGCACCGCGACCGACAGGCCGACGACGGGCGCGTGGTCCTCGTTCACCTCACTGACAACGGCGCCGCGGCGCTCGAGGACTATCGGGCACGCGCCCGCGAACTGCTCGGCATCTACCTCGCCGAGATCCCAGACGAGCAGGTCGAGGCACTCGCCGGCGCAACCGAAGCGCTCGCCCAACTCGTCGCGCTCCTCCAGCACCGACACGCCCGATGAACGAGAACGATCATCGGATTTGCAGGTAGACGGGAGTTTGCAAGTCGACCCGTGGGCGGCTAAAGGGAGCGATCATGGCGGAGATGAAGCTTCCATCAGGCTGCCAGCCGAGCATTGAGGAGTCGCACCCGTGGGGTTCCGTTGTTACGCTCCCGCGGTGAGAAGTGCGCGAATGAGGCCGCTCACGGCCAGAAGCTCCCGTGCGGGAGCCTTCTTGTAAGCCAGCTGCCACGAGTCGGAACCTCTGACCAGATCCCGCCCCATCCGCTAGGGAAGCAAGGAGTGGCCGAGGCCGGCCAGCCCGAACGATGCGATGGGGCTCAGCCAGATGGCTTGAGTACGGCGGGTCTCAAATGGCCCCGCCGCACTCGTGTGGCTCTGCTGCTCACGTAAGGCGGACCGCAGCTCGTCCGATCTCCGTTACGGCACGGGAACCGGCGGGGGATCAGACGCGGGCACGCTGCTCGCCGGAGCTTCGTAAGCCGGAGCCCCGCGCGTCTGGGCCTCGAGCACCTTGTTCCAGTTCGACTGAAAGATGTACTCGGCGACGGGGGAAATGAAGATCCACAGGATAAGGCCGAGCCCGGGCTCGATCCCAGAGAGCGTGGTGAGCCGTTCCCCGCTGTTGAGCCGCTTCCAGGCGTTGTAGAGCGAGATGAACGCCGGGACGATGACCAGCGCGCCCAATGTCACGGCGAGGACGGATGTGCCGGGGCTGTCGCCGAGCTCATCGCTGTTCCTGGCCCTGCCCATTGCGGCCATCTCTTTGTTGACGAAGTAGTACCAGAAGACAAAATAGATTCCCAAGGTGACGAAACTAAGGGCGACAACCCCCAGCGGGTTGCGAATCTTCGCCTGGGCGTCGGTACCTTGGATTTCAACTGGAGTTGCCATCGTAGCCCTCGCTTTTAGGACCCCCGCGGATAGGGACGAGTCCTGTTGTAACGGCGTTTCTGGCGCTTTTGGACGAAACAGCCCGTGAGGTCGGCGAGGGCAGACCCTGCCCGCCGCAGTCCTGCGCGACGATCTCGAGCAAGAGGGTCGATAACGGCCCTGTGTCGAGGCTAACTTCCGCACGACGTGTTGTCTATGGCCCGTCCGGGCCAGAATGGGGAGGCCCGAACGGGCCGGGGTAGGCGACCGGCCCGGGGCTATTGTGCTGTGCGTTCATGGGGCGGCCGGCTTTTTCTCCGTCAGTTGGTAGGTTCCGGCAGGGGAGTTGAGGCCCGGGAATCCTGCAGATGGCATCTGACCAGAACCCCGTTGGAGAGAGCCGCGGGCCGGTCACGGTGGTACTCGTCGACGACGAGCAGTTGATTCGGAGCGCCCTTGCCCAAGCGCTGTCGGTTGGCGGGCTCGACCTCGTCGGGGAGGCTGCCGATGTGCCAGACGCGATCGGGAAGGTGGTCGACGTGCGTCCCGACGTGGTGCTGATGGACCTCATGCTTCCGGGCGGGTCGGGTGTGGATGCGATTGCCCAGCTCAGTTTGCTCGCCCCTGCTTCGCGTGTACTCGTGCTCACTCGCAGCGAGCACGACCGCGTGGTCGAGGCAATCGTCGCCGGCGCCAGCGGCTACATTCTCAAGACTGCGTCACCCGAGACGATCGCCGCCGCCGTCAAGGCAACTGCGGCCGGAGAGTCGGTAATCTCTTCCCAGGTCGCTGGAAAATTGCTACAGCGAATCCGCGAGCGGGACATTCCCGTGACCACCACCAGCGATGACGCGGCGAGTGCGATTCGCGCCGCCCTGACCGTGCGCGAACTGGAGATCTTCACCAGCCTAGCCAGCGGCAAAAGCAATCAGGACATTGCGCGCGAACTCTCGCTCAGTACCAACACCGTCCATAACCACATCGCCAGCATCCTCGCCAAGCTTCATCTCGACAACCGCATCCAAGCAGCAGTCCAAGCCGTCCGCAGCGGCATCGCCTAGCCGGCGCGTCGAAACGTCGGGATTAGCCGGGCCCCATCACCGGACGTCGGCTATACCGCCGAGCGCTACTCATCGGCTCATCCGGACAGTCCGGTCGCCCGTCTACAGGGTCGGACCATAGCCAGCTTCGCTAGACCGACCGGGCGCTCGCGCTATCAGGTCGCTCCTATAACTCCCTCCCAGCGCCCCTGGATCCTGCTTGGGCCGGATAAGAAACCACCGATTTCCCGGGCCAAACGTGGAGTGGGCGATCCAGGACTCGAACCTGGGACCTCTTCCTTATCAGAGAACGGCCGGGCGTTGCGGCCGGTTGGCGGGAGTATCGCAACGCTCGTGACTCCAAGTGTTTTGCGCCCCCGCACCGCGACTGCGCACAACCACTA
>DASYAP010000044.1:0-3543 GCA_036501265.1 Solirubrobacteraceae bacterium
ATGCACATACACGGGAACGCCCCGAGCGCGCAAAAACCCAGCGACCCCGATGTGATCGGGATGAGCATGTGTCAACACCACAGCCTCGATATCCGAGAGCTCCCGTCCGACCGAACGCAAGTCGGCTTCAAGCGTCTCGGCTTGCTTGGGCATTCCGGCGTCAATGATCGTCAGCCGCCCGCCATCCTCGACCGCATACCAGTTGACCATCGAGCTTCCAAGCCGCAACACTCCGCGCTCCAGGGTTCCCGCCGCAGCGTTCGATCTCACAACCTTGCTTGTCGTCTGCTGGTTCATCACAACCGCCTCCGGTTCGTCTGCGCCGGCCTATCCGGCGCAATCACAACCAAAGATCCGGCGTCGGCGCGGGATCCATCGCTCGGCCGCGAAATAGAGGGGGGCGAGCATTAGTTGAGCTAGAGCGGACGGAGGCCATCGCCGGTCAGCATGTATTCGGCGGCCGGCTGTCCCGTGCTGGCGAGCTTCAGGATCTCGCGGCCTGCGATCTCCGGAGTCAGCACCGCTCCGCCCAGGTACTCCGCGACGGTCTTGCCCGCCTGCTCGGCGTGGATGTTGAGCGATTCGCGACCGACCTCGCCGTGGGGCGTGATCGTCGGAAACACCGTCGTGAAACCCAAACCAAGCCCCAAGCGGTCAGACTCTGACTGTGCTGAGGCAGCGATGAAGCGCTGCGATGCCTTGGCGCCGGCGTAACCCGCGCTCAGAGTCGAGCCCTGCAACGCAGCGCCGCTGCTGATCACGATGATCCGAGTGCCGCGCGACAATGGCGTGATCAAAGCCGCCCGGGTCCACTCGAACGCGATCTTGACGTCGGCCTCAAAGTTCAGTGAGAAGCTCTCCCAGGTGTGCTCGTGCAGCGGACGCAGATCAGGGACCGCGCCGGCGACGATCACAAGCACGTCAGGCTGGTGGTGCCTAAGCGTGTCTACGGCGACCTGGCGCTCCCGCGCGTCGGATCCGCTCGTCCGGGAGATCCCGACTGCGCCGTCCATCGCTTCCGCGATCCCACGGCCGAGCCCGCGGCTCGCGCCTACAACGACTGCATTCATCACAACCTCCGCCGAGTAATGGGCGCCGGCCTTTCCGGCGCGATCCCATCCAACGATCCGGCGAGGCTGCGAAATCCATCGATCACTCCGGAACCATTTCTCGACTCAGATCACGCCTCCGCTGGCTGGGATCCGAAACCGTCACGCTGTCGGACCACGCTTCACGGCAGCGTCGATCTCTCGGCGCAACCCGTATTTCGTTGCAGGCGCCACCGTTGCGCAGAGGGGGTCACTCGGTGGGTCTTAGGTGCGTGATCACGGCGCGGAGGGTGGCCTCGTAGCGCTGGCTGAATTCGGCGCTGGCAACATCGGCGCCGAACAGCCTGTGGACGACGTGTGGCATGAGCGCCGGGGCGGCGATCGCGCCTATCAGGATCAGCCTCAGTGCGGCCGGGTCGATGTCGCTGGCGATCTCGCCGCTCTCCTGCCGGCTGACCATGCTCGTGAGGTCCTCCGATTCGGGGGCGAGGTCTGGCGGCTGCTCGGCGTGGCTGCTCAGTCCGCGCCATGCGAGCAGTCGGATCGCGCGCGGGTCTGACAGGGCGTCGTTTAGGTAGCGGGCGGCGAGGTCCGCGAGCGGCAGGCCAGGGTCGCGGAAGGTGGCATCGCGCTCAAGCCATCGGCGTTGGACCTCGCGATAGAGCTCGGCCTTGCCGCCGAAGTAGTAGTTGATCAGGTCCTTGCTGACGCCGGCGCGAGCGGCGATCGCTCGCACTGTCGTGCCGGCGAAGCCGTGGGCTGCGAACTCCTCGAGGGCCGCGTCGAGGAGGGCGCGCCGCGAACGCTCGGGATCGATCCGCCGCTCGTCGGGGGAAGGCGCCCGGCGTCTTCTCGGGCGGGCGACCTGCTTGCTCTGACCTGCTCGTGCCATATCGTCGGATCTCATTAGACAATTGTCTGATAAGTTCGTACAACTGTATAGGAACCTTGCCAGGAGATGGTGATGAGTCGAGCGGTCGTGTTCGATGAGTACGGTGGCCCCGAGGTCCTGCGGATCCTCGAGTCCGATCCGCCAGAACCTGGTCCCGGCCAGGTCATGGTCCGGGTGCAGGCGGCCGGCGTGCAGCCGTTCGACTGCCTGTTCCGCAGCGGCGCAGCGCACGCGTGGGCGCCGGCAGAGTTCCCTCAGCGGCTGGGAAACGAGTTCGCCGGGACCATCGACGCGGTCGGTGACGGAGTCGCCGGCTTTTCGGTCGGGGACGAGGTGCTCGGCTGGGCGATGCTCAGCTCGCACGCCGACCACGTCGTCGCCGGGCAGCACGAGATCGTCGCCAAGCCACAGGGGATGCCGTGGCCTGACGCCGGCGTCCTGTCGGCGTCCGGGCAGACCGCAGCGACCGCGCTCAGGCTCCTGGGCGTGACTGCCGATGACACGGTGCTCATCCACGCTGCTGCAGGCGGCGTTGGGAGCTTCGCGGTCCAGATCGCGCACGCATCGGGCGCGAGGGTGATCGGCACCGCCAGCGAGCGAAACCACCCCTACCTGCGCGAGCTTGGAGCCACTCCCGTGATGTACGGCGACGGTCTTGTCGGACGTGTGCCGGAGCTGGCCGGCGGTAAGGTGACCGCTTCGCTTGACGCGTCCGGAACCGTCGAGGCGCTGCACGCCTCGCTCGAGCTCGTCGCTGACAAAAGCCGAATCGCGACGGTCGCCTACCAGCCAGTGGCCAACGACCTGGGAATCAGGCGGCTCAGCACCGAGCGGTCCGCCGAGCAGCTGGCAGAGCTGACCGGTCTATACGCCTCAGACAGGCTGCGCGTGAGCATCCAGCACGCCTACCCGCTCGAGCAGACCGCCGAGGCGCATCGGGCTGTCGAGACCGGCCACGTCCGCGGCAAGGTGGTCCTGAAGCCATGACCGACCACATCTTCACCGCCGGCGAACTCGGCTACCTCGACTCGCAACGCCTCGGACGCCTCGCCACCCTCCAGGCCAACGGCGCGGTGCAGAACAACCCGGTCGGGTTCTACTACAACGCTGCCCGCCAGACGATCGACATCGGCGGGCGCGACATGGCCAACAGCCAGAAGTTCAAGAACGTGGCCCGCAAGCCCACGGTGGCGTTCGTCGTCGACGACATCGCATCGACCGATCCGTGGCGGGTTCGGTGCCTCGAGATCCGAGGCCAAGCCGAGGCGATCGTCAAGCCGACGGACTCCGCCGTGCCGTTTCCGAGCGCGATCATCCGCGTGCACCCCAACCGCATCATCAGCTTCGGCATCGACCCGCCGCAGTCCAGCCGCGGCAGACGCGACGTCGCCTGACCAGCTCTCCGCGCAAAGGAAGGCCGGGCCGGCACGGACGAGGATGCCCGCTAGACGGCAAAAGCACGACCACTCGGCGCTGCTGGATCCGGTTGAGAGCAGGCGTCACTGACGGTCCTCCCGGGTTGCTGAGAACGCCTCGGCGTGATCGGTGCAGAACTGCTCGAAGCTCCGTGGTGGTCGTCCGAGGATCGTGGATACGTCGTCG
>DASYAP010000045.1:0-7143 GCA_036501265.1 Solirubrobacteraceae bacterium
GGTGGTCCCGCCGATCGCCCATTCCGACATGTGCAGCTTGCCGACCAGTACCGCGCCGGCCTGGCGCAGCCGCTCCCACACGGGCGCGTCCGACGCGGGAACCGGATCGCCGAGGTGGGGGGTACCGGCCGTCATCCTCACGCCCGCCACCTCGATGTTGTCCTTCAGCGCGAGCGGGACGCCCGCCAGCGGGCCCAGCGGGTCGCCGCGCCCGGCCGCGCCGTCGACCTCCCGTGCCTGCGCGAGTGCGCTGTCGCGCAGCACGGTCCGGAACACGTTGAGCTTCTCGCCCGCCGCGATGCGGTCCAAAGCCGCCTCGACCAGCTCGACGGCCGAGACCTCGCGGCTCCTGATCAGCTCGCGCGCCTGGGCGATCGAGAGGTGCAGCGGCGGGAAGCTCACCGCCTCGCCCGCTTGCATTCTCCGCTTTAGGCCAGCCCGAAGGCTCTGTTGCCGGCCTCGGACACGGGGCTCACGGAGGGCAGCAGCCGACCCTCGCCGCGGTCGAACAGCGCATTCAGCGACCCGCCGTCGCGTGAAGCTCGAAGCTCCGCGCGCCGGCGCTCGGTCGCCTCCACGTCCACCTCCAGCGTCCTTTCGTCGCGAAAGACCACGCCGTAGGCATCGCGCGCGAGCTCAACCGTGGTGAAGTCGTCGAGCACGTCTTCGCGAACCAGCTCCGGTTCACGATCCAGCGGGTCGCCGTATCCGCCGGCGTTCGGTTCGCGGAGCTCGATGTACTCGCCGGCTTTGAACGGAACGCCCGTCACCTTCGCCTCCACGTACTCCTCGCTGTCCGTTCCCGGGTTCTTGTGGGCCGAGGCCACCAACCCGTCCCAGCCGCCAAACACACCGCGCGGGGGGTCCCACTGGCGATCGCCTTCGCAGGAGTAGGTCCCGTCGACCAGGAAGCGGTTGCGTCTAATAATGCCGACCCCACCCCTCCAGCGCCCTGGCGCTGCCGGCTCTGGCCGCAGCTCGTACTGGTCGCACCGCACGGGGAAGCGCAGGTCGAGCTCCTCGATCGGGTTGTTGCGCGTGTTGGCCATGAGGTTGTCGACGGAGTCCATCGCGTCCTTGCCATACCGGCCGCCATAGGCGCCCTCGTTGACCTCCAGGTAGAGCCAATACTCCCCGGTCTCCGGCTGGAAGCCCGAGTACGAGCAGAAGTGGATCCCGGCCGAGTTACCAGCGGTGACCTGCTGCGGGAGCTGGTCGGCGAGCGCCAGGATGGTGTTGTCGACCACTCGCTGGACCTGACAGAAACGCGAGAAGCACGCTCGCGGGAAATTCGGATTGAAGATCGTTCCCTTGGGAGCGATCACTTCAACCGGACGAAACACGCCGTCGTTCTGCGGCACGTGCTCCGGAAAGGTGGTCTCATCCAGAAGCAGCGTGCGGACCGCGTAGTAGGCGCCGACGAGCAGCGATCCCTCGAAGGGAACGTTGAAGCCGGTGGGAACCTCCGCCTCGGAGCCGGTGAGGTCGATCGTGATGCTGTCGCCGTCGACGACCACCTTGGTTTCGACTCGCAGCCGCCGGCCGCGATTGCGGGCGTCGTCATCCAGCCACGCCGTTGGGGCGACGTACTCGCCGTCTGGGATCTTCGCGATCTGCTCGCGCAGCATGTTCTCGGAGTAGTCCATCCACCCGTACGCTGCGCTCATCACGGTCTCCGATCCGTAGCGCTCAATCAGCCGCAGGAACCGATCCCGGCCGAGCTGGCAGGCCGCCATCATCGCGTTCATGTCGCCGCGGTTCATGGTCTCGGTGCGCACGTTGTCGAAGATCATGCGATCGACATCGACGTTTAGCTCGCCCCGGCGGTACCAGCGCAATCCGTTGTAGAGCTTGGCCTCGGCATAGACATCGAAGGCGTCTGCGTTGATCCCGGGGAAGGAGCCGCCCACGTCGAGCACGTGCGCGGTGACCGCGGCGAATCCCAGCAGCTCCTCGTCGTGGAAGATCGGTACCGCCACCGCCACGTCGGGACTGTGCGAGGCACCGAGGTAGGGATGGTTGTGGACGATGACGTCCCCGTCTCGGATGTCGTCTCCGACGCGGTCGAGAAAGCCCCGGATGTACCAGGGCAGCGAGCCGATGTGCATTGGGGTGGAGTCCGACTCGCATAGCTCGCGCCCCTGGGCGTCGAAGATCCCGGCGCCGAGGTCCTCGGACTCGCGAATGATCGAGGAGTAGGACATGCGGAAGAGCACGCCCGCCATCTCCTTCGCGATAGCGTGGAAGGCGCCGCCCAGGACGCGCATCGTGATGGGGTCGACATCGACGCGGGCTCGGGCGGGGGGTCCGGGCGGGCGTCCCACCTCGTAGGTGACGATTGTCATCGCTTTAGGCCTCTCTTTCCCTCGCTAAGTCGAAACCACTTTGCCGACGGTCAGGAGCCCGCCGCCACGCCTGTGGCACCGGCCGTGGTGTCGCGGGCCGACTGCTCGATCCAAACCACGATGTTCCCGAAGCGGTCGATCTCGGCGGTCAGCCCTGGCGGGACCACGGTCGTGGTGTCGTACTGGTTGATCACGGCCGGGCCCTCGATTCTGTTGCCGGCGGCGAGTGCCTCGCGCGCAAAGAAGCGCGTGGGCAGTTCCATCAGCTGCCCATCGACGCGGAACCACGCTTCGCGCTCGTGTCGAAGCGCCGCGGTCGGAGATTCCTCGGCGCGGGGGACTTCCCGCATCTGAAGCGGCGGTATCAGCCCGATACCGCGCACCCGGATGTTCGGGATCTCGATGTCGGACTCCTCGAAGCGGCGGGAGTACTCGCGCTCGTGCGCGTCGTGGAAGTCGCTGGCTAGCCGCGAGGCCCAAGCATCGTCGATCTGGCCCGACCCGGCCTCCACTCGCAACTCGTAACCCTGGCCCAGGTAGCGGCAGTCGGCCACCCGCTGGATGACCCGGCGCTCCTGTCGGATGCCGTCGGCCTCGAGTTGGGCGCGGGCCTGCTCCTCGAGCTCCTCAAAGCGCGCTTCGAGCTCCTGGGCGTTGAGCTGCGACATCCGCTGGTAGGTGGTCGTCACGAACTCGTAGACGGAGTCCGTTACCAGTAGGCCAAGCGCGGCCGTCACGCCCGGGTACGGCGGCACGATTACCGCCGGCGTGCCGACTTCGGCGGCGATGCTCGCGGCGAACATCGGTCCGGCGCCACCCTCGGCGACCAGCGCGAAGTCACGGGGGTCGTATCCCTTCCGGACCGAGTTCTCCTCGATCGACTGGACCATGGAATGGCTGGCGATCTGGATCGCACCCATAGAGGCCTCCTCGACCGTCATTCCGAGCCCTTGCGCCACAGGCTCAAATGAGCGCCGCGCGAGCGCGGGCGAGAGGTCCATGGTGCCGCCCAGAAACGCCTCGGGCTGCAGCCACCCGAGGTTGACCATGGCGTCGGTGGACGTGGGCTCCTCGCCGCCACGCCCATAGGCGGCCGGTCCGGGGACAGCGCCCGCCGAGCGGGGTCCCGAGCGGAAGATGCCGCCGGCATCGACATACGCAATCGACCCGCCGCCGGCCCCGATGGTGTCCACATCGACCATCGGAATCATCGCCTGGTAGGGCCCCACGCGCGTGTCGAGCAGGTGCTTCATGCGCAGCTTCCCGCCCTGTGATAGTCCTATGTCGGCTGAGGTCCCGCCGACGTCGAGCGTGATGACGTTGTCGAATCCCGCCTGGCGGCCGACCCAGATCCCGCCCACCACCCCGGCGACGGGGCCGGACATGAGCAGGTTCACCGGCCGCTGCACCGCGCCCTGTGCCGTGACCACGCCGCTCGCCGAGCTCATCAGGTGCAGCCCGGTCCTGACTCCCAGGGCGCGCAGTTCGTCCTCCAAGCGCCGCACGTAACCGGCCACCTTCGGACCCACGAACGCGTTGAGAGCGACGGTCGAAAAGCGCTCGTATTCCCGGTACTGCGGCAGCACTTCGGAGGAGACCGACAGAAACGCGTCAGGGAATTCCTCGCGCACGATTTCGGCGACCCGCTGCTCGTGCTCGCCGTTCAAGAACGAGAACAACAGGCACACGGCCACCGCTTCGACGCCCATCCCCTTGAGTCGGCGCACCTGTTCGCGAGCCCGCCGTTCATCGAGTTCGACTAGCACCTCGCCCTGGGCGGTGATTCGCTCGGGGACGGTGAGGCGGTACCGGCGCCGCACCAGCGGATAGCGCTGCCACGGGAGGTCCTGGTAGTTGGAGAAGTTCAGGGGCTTCTTGTGCCGGGCGATGTGGAGGATGTCCCGGTAGCCCTCGGTGGTGATCATGCCGACGGTCGCGCCGTTGTGCTCGATCACGATGTTCGTGGCGATCGTAGTCCCGTGGAAAACCTGATCCAGGTCGGCGGGCGTGACGTTGGCCTGCTCGGTTAGCTCCCTGATCCCGTGCACCGTCCCCCGGGAGGGGTCGTCAGGGGTGGAGGCGATCTTGTGGATGAGAATGCTGCCGGCCTCGTCATCCACGTAGATCAGGTCGGTGAACGTACCGCCGACGTCCACACCGAGGCGTTTCATGGCGTTCTCCAGGATGCGTGAGTGGGCAGGGTCATGCGTTTACGGCCGCAACAGGATCTTCCCAAAGAAGTCACGACTCTCGAGCAGCTCGAACGCGGTCCTGGCGTCGGCGAGCGGGAACGTTTTCGCCACCAGTGGCCGCAGCAGCCCACGGGCCGCGAAGTCCAGCACCTGCTCGAGCTCGTCGCGGTCGTAGACGAACGAGCCGATGATCGTGTGCTGGCCGCGGAAGAAGGGGATGATGTCGAAGGCGACCACCTCGCCGGCGTGGGCGCCGCAGGTGACCATCCGCCCGTTCTGGCGCAGCGATTCGATTGCCTTCTGGAAAAGCTCGCCGCCGACGTGCTCGAAGACGAGATCGACGCCACGGCCGCCGGTCACTTCCATCACGCGCCCAGCGACGTCCTCGGTGGTGTAGTCGATACCGATGTCCAGCCCGTTGCTCCGGGCGTGCTCAAGTTTCTCGGGCGAACTCGAGGTGCCGATCACCATTGCTCCCGCCAGGTGCGCCAGCTGCACCGCCGCGGAGCCGATGCCGCTGGAGACCGAGTTGATCAAGACCGTCTCCCCGATCCGCAGACCGCCCCGTCCGAACAGCATGTGCCAGGCGGTCCCGAAGGCGACCTGCAACGCGCCCGCCTGCTCGTCGGAGATGACCGCCGGGACGCTGACGAGCTGCTTGGTTGGCGCGACGACATAGTCGGCGAAGCCACCGGGGCCGCTGACGCCGATGAAACGATCGCCGCCGAGCAGGTAGGGCATCACACGATCGCCAGCTTCAAAGCCCTCCGCTCCCGGGCCGAAAGTGTCGACGCGGCCCACGACCTCCAGGCCGAGGAGGTGGGGGAGGGAGATCTCAAAGCGCGAGATGCCCTCGCGGATGTCCACGTCAACGTGGTTCAGAGCGCAGACGTCTACTTTGATCCTGACCTCGCCGGGTCCCGGTTCGGGGTCGGGAACCTCGTCCACGCTCAACTGGTCACGACCGCCGTACTTGTGCATCCGCACAGCCTTCACGCCGTTCGTCCTTTCTGTAGCCGCTCAAATCGCCCTCCGCGCGCCAGGCGACCGGACCGGTCGTCATTCTTATGCCCGACATTACCCATGTCAAGGCGGACGAAGGCCGTTCCGTGCGCGAGGTAGGCCGTGCGCTGGGTTGACATCGGCGGATGTCTGACATATAACGTGCAGGGTGCCGAGCGTCGGCGCATGCACCCTGTCGGGGCCCACGGGTCCTGCGGCCGGTGCCCGGGTCAGCGCTGATCAGACGAGGAGCAACCGATGGCCATTCAGGGCGATCCGGCACCCAAGCTTTGGCGAGGCCGGTTCTATGAGGACCTCGAGGTGGGGGACGTGTTCCAGAGCCGGCTCGGGCGCACCATCACCGAGACGGACAACATCTGGTTCACCTGCCTCACGCTCAACACCAACCAGGTCCACTTCAACAACGAGTTCGCCGCCAGGACGCGGTTCGGCAAGGCACTCGTCAACAGCACCTTCACACTGGCGCTGGTCACGGGCATGAGCGTCCCGGACACCAGCGAGAACGCGACGGCGAACCTGTCTTGGACCGACATCAAGCTGCCAAACCCGGTCTACGTCGGAGACACGCTGTGGTGCGAGACCGAGATCGTCTCCAAGCGAGAGTCGCAGTCGCGCCCCGAGGTTGGCATCGTCGGCGTCCGCTGCCGCGGTATCAACCAGCGCCGGGAGGTGGTGGTCGAGTTCCGGCGCACATTCATGCTCTACAAGCGCGGCGCCCCCGAAGTCGGCGGCACGTTTCCGGGCACCGACACCGATTGGACTGTTTGAGAGGACCACATGGACACAGCTGCACACCGCATCGCCAACTTCAGCTTGTCGCTAACCATCGATCAGGTGCCCGAGGAGGTGGTGGAGTCCGAGAAGCTCCACATCCTCGACACCGTCGGTTGCGGCCTGGCCGCCCACGCGCTGGATGCCGCACCGGCCGCGCGCAAGGCGATGAACGAGACCGAAGTATCGGGCCCCGCCACCGCGATCGGCGTTGCCGCTGGGTTACCCCCCGCCGACGCAGCCCTCGTAAATGGCGTCACCTGTCATTCACTCGACTACGACGACACGCATACCGGAGCGATCGCGCACGTGAGCGTGGTGGTCGTCTCGGCGGCGCTGGCTGCCGCCCAGGCGCGGGGTGCGCGCGGCGAGGACCTTCTCCTCGCCGCGATCGCCGGAAACGAGATCGTGACTCGGCTGGGAATGGCGGTTGGCTCGGCGTTCCATGCCCGCGGGTTCCATCCCACTTCGGTGTGCGGTGTCTTCGGTGCGACCGCCGCTGCCTCCCGCCTGGACGGGCTCGATGCCGACACGGTGACGAACGCCCTCGGCATCGCCGGGAGCATGGCCTCGGGTCTGCTCGAGTATCTCGCGGACGGCTCTTCCACCAAGCAGCTGCATCCAGGATGGGCGGCTCACGCGGCGATCATCGCCTCACGGCTGGCCGCTTGCGGCGCGAGTGGACCGAGCTCCGTCTTCGAGGGGCGGTTCGGGATCTACAGGGCATTCGTGGAAACGGACGTCGATCCGGAGGCGCTGACTGCCGGTCTCGGGGACCGCTGGGAGACCCCGAATATCGCCTTCAAGCCCTA
>DASYAP010000046.1:0-4652 GCA_036501265.1 Solirubrobacteraceae bacterium
AGGGGCCGGGGTGGTCCTACTGGAGCGGAACGAGCCCGGCCGCGGCACCTCTCATGTCGCCGCCGGAATGCTCGCCCCTGTATCGGAGGCCCAGCCTCGCGAGGAGCCGCTGCTGCGGCTGGGGATCGCGAGCGCGCAGGCCTATCCCGGGTTCGTGGCCGCCCTCAAAGAGGCGTCGGGGCTGGATCCAGGCTACCTCCGGTGTGGGACCCTCATTGCCGCTCGGGATCGCGACGAGGCCGAGGGGCTCGAACGCGAGCTGCAAATCCGAACCAAGTTCGGCCTCGCGGTGAGGCGGCTGACCCCGACCGAGGCGCGCCGCCTCGAGCCTGCCCTGGCTCCCACGATCAGAGGAGCGCTTGAGGTAGCCGACGACCACGCCATCGATCCGCGCCAGCTGACCAAATCGCTTGTGGCGGCTGTACAGCGAGCGGGCGTCCAGGTGCGGACGGGTGCGCCGGTCACCGAGGTCGAGATCGGCGCAGACGACTCCGTCAGCGCTGTGCGCTTGAGCGACGGAGAGCGGCTGGTGAGCGAGGCTGTGGTAATCGCGGCCGGCGTGTGGTCGGCGGGCCTCTTCGGACTTCCGCCCGAAGCGCTTGTACCGGTCCGACCGGTGAAGGGCCAGATCATGCGCTTGCGTGACCCACGGGGGGCCGGTCTGATGACCAGGGCACTGCGTCTGCCCGCCGCCTATCTGGTGCCGCGCGGGGACGGCCGGTACGTGCTCGGCGCGACCATCGAGGAGCGCGGGTTCGATACGAGCGTCACGGCCGGAGCCCTGTTCGAACTGCTGCGCGACGCCGTTGAGCTTGTGCCTGGGCTCGCCGAATTCGTGATCGACGAGCTCTCGGCGGGGACTCGGCCGGGCACGCCCGACAACGCGCCGGTCATCGGGGCGGGATCGGTCCCCGGGCTCTACTGGGCCACCGGCCACTATCGCCATGGGATCCTGCTGGCCCCGATCACCGCCGAGCTGATCGCGCAGGCGGTCCTGCAAGGGCAGGTTCCCTCGCTTGGAGAGCCGTTCTCGCCGCGCCGATTCGAGCGCGGCCGGACAACTCCAACTGAGGTAGGAGCGTGATGAGATGACGGGCCCGAACTTTCAAGCTTTCACCATCGATCGATGCGCGTGATCGTCAACGGAGAACGCCGCGAGCTGCCGCCCAAGGCGACCGTTTTGAGCGTGGTGCAGCTGCTCGCCGATGACGGCGGCCGCTCCGCCAAAACCGCCGGCCGCGGCGTGGCCGTGGCGGTTGACGGCGAGGTCGTGCCGCGAGACGACTGGCCGTCGACGGGGCTCGACGATGGGGCACGCGTCGAGGTGTTGGCCGCCATCCAGGGAGGCGCACGGTGACCGATGTGCTGCCCACGGAGAGGGAGGCGCTCGCGGTCCGCGCGACCGACCCGCTGGTGATCGCAGGCCACACTTTCAATTCGCGGCTTCTGCTTGGCACGGGAGGCTTCTCCAGCCACGACGCGCTTCGCGAGGCGCTCGCCGAGTCGGGGGCCGACGTATGCACCGTCGCCCTGAGGCGGCTGGATCCGAGCGCACGTGGGTCGATCCTCGACGTGCTCCAGGCCGCGTCCGTGCAGATCCTTCCCAACACGGCAGGGTGCTACACCGCCCGCGACGCCGTCCTCACCGCCAGGCTGGCCCGAGAGGCGTTCGCGACCGACTGGGTCAAGCTCGAGGTGATCGGCGACGACCGCACCTTGCTGCCAGACGCGCCCGAGCTCCTGACGGCCGCCGAGCAACTCGTACAGGAAGGGTTCGTGGTGTTGCCCTACACCACCGACGACCCGATTCTGGCGCGCCGACTCGAGGACATCGGATGCGCCGCCGTGATGCCGTTAGGCTCACCGATCGGCAGCGGGATGGGCATCCTCAACCCGTACAACCTCGCAATCATGATCGAGCGCTCTGGCGTCCCGGTGATCCTTGACGCGGGCGTCGGCACGGCCTCAGACGCGGCGCTGGCGATGGAGTTCGGCTGCGATGCGGTGCTGTGTGCCAGCGCGATCTCGCGCGCGGAGGATCCCGGCGCGATGGCGCGAGCGGTTCGCTTGGGCGTGGAGGCGGGACGGCTTGCGCGGCGTGCGGGCAGAATTCCTCGCCGACGTTACGCGCAGGCCTCGACGCCCGAGAAGGGCACCCCGGAGCTCTCGCAAAGCAGCGGCGAGGAATGAACGTCGATGAACTGATCGACGGCTGGGAGAAAGCGTGGTCGTCGAAGGACCCCGACTCATTCGCGCCGCTTTGTTCTCCCGATGTCCACTACGAGGATCCGCTCACCGCCGAACCTCTCGAAGGGGTCCAGGAGCTGATCCGCCATGCCGAGCAACTGTGGGAAGGCTTTCCCGACGCGAGGCTTCAGAGAACCGGCGAGAGGCTCTCCAAGGGCCGCTACGTCGCCGCTCCCTGCAAGGTCCTCGGCACCCACCGCGCCCAGGTCGGCGGCCTCCCCGCGACCAACCGCTTCGTGGTGGTCCACTGCATGTTCTACTGCGAGCTCGACCGGAGCCTGCTGTTGCGGATACGCGGCTTCTTCGACCTCTATGACGCAGCCACACAGCTCGGGGTGCTCCCGGGCCGTGGGACGCTCGGGGAGAAGGCGCTCATGATGCTGCGCGGGTTCGGGCTCCGCGCCGGAAGAAGCTAGCCACGCGCCCCCGGGCCCACGCGTCCAGCCGCGGCCTCCCGGACGTCAATGAGACACATCGAGCGTGACCGCCACCGGGGCGTGGTCTGACAGGGCGCCCCGGTCGAGGACCTGCGCATCGCCCGCGGCCTCCAGCCCAGCAACGAAGATGTAGTCGACGTCGTGGTGCGCGGCGGTCGCCAGGCCGGCCAGGGCCAGGCCGCGCACGTTGAAATCGCCGCCCAGGACGAACGGCGCTCCGGCAGCCCAGCGCCCCATGGCAACCCGGGCCTGCTCTCCCTCGCGCCGGGCAGCGGGGTCGTCGTGCACGGTGGCGTGGAGGTTGCCCACCCACAGCTCGCGCTCGGCGGCCACCAGTCGCACAGCGTGAAGCCGGCGACGCTCCGGCCACCGGCACAGCAGCAGCGCTCGGTGGTCGGCGATGCGCAGGTCAGCGCGACGCACGAGCATGGCGTTCGCCCCCCCGCCAGCCGACTTGATCGCGTCCGGCGACCGGACCGCAAGCGCCCTGCGCACCGATAACAGCTCATTGCGGGAGGTCAGGACGCTCCTGTGCTGCGCTCCGCCACCAAGCCGGGCGGCCATCGCCTCAGGCCACCAAGGCGGTACCTCCTGGAGCAGGGCCACATCCCATTCCCACCTGGCGAGCGCGTCCGAGAACTCATCCAGCAGATCGCGACCTGCAGGTGGCTGCGAGCGGCCGTGCATCAGATTCCAAGTGAGCGCACGCAGCCGCACTGCCCGGCAACGTACACTGCCGGACTTGCCGGACCACTTCCTGACCGGATCGGAACTCAGCGAGGCGACGCTGAACGCTCTGCTTGACCGCGCCGCCGAGGTCAAGCGGGCGCCGCTGGGGTCAGATCCGCTGCGCAAGCGCACTGTCGCGCTGATCTTCGATCAGCCTTCGACCCGCACACGTGTCTCCTTCGAGGTGGGAATCGTCGAGCTCGGTGGGCATCCCATGGTGCTGCGTAGGGATGATTTGCAGCTGAGTCGCGGCGAATCCATCCGCGATACCTCATATGTCCTCTCTCGCCACGTCGTAGCCATCTGCATCCGCACCGGCGACGATGAGCTCGTGGCCGAGATGGCGCGGCACGCGACCGTGCCCGTGATCAACATGCTGACGGCCGGTCACCACCCCTGCCAGGCCCTTGCTGACCTGCTCACGCTCAAAGAGGAGTTCGGCGAGTGCAAGGGGCTACTGCTCGCGTACGTCGGGGACGGAAACAACGTAGCCCGATCGCTGGCGATTCTGGGTGGCTTGGCCGGAACGGAGGTACGCGTTGCCTCGCCGCCGGGCCACGAACTCTCCGACCCGCCTCCGACCGCCGCCCGGCTCGAAAACCCCCGTGACGCAGTCGAGGGAGCCGATGCCGTCTACACCGACGTGTGGTTGAGCATGAACGATGACCCGGCTTTAGCGCAGCAGCGCCGTCGCGCGCTGACGCCTTACCGCCTCAGCGACGAGTTGCTTTCGCTGGCAGCGCCCCACGCGATCGCCATGCACTGCCTCCCGGCCCATCCCGGCGAGGAAATCACGGCCGAGGTACTGTACGGGCCGCGCCAGCGAATCTGGGTGCAGGCCGAGAACCGCCGCCACGTTCAGAAGGCGCTGCTCGAGCATCTGGTCGGCTAGTTGATTCGAACTCGAGACGCTCACACGCGATCGATCCTCTAGGCTCGCTGGGATACGACTCCAGGAGGAGCAGGCAACAATGGCCGCATCGAAGTCGTCTTCTTCATCTGGCCGCTCGCGCTCGCGGAAGACGGCGGCACGCCGATCTTCGGGCGCCAGGAAGCAGGTCGCCGGCGTGGCCGACGGCCTCGCTGGCGTCCTTGAAGAGCTCGTCAACCGGATTCTCAGGCCGATGGACGTCGTCATGATCAGCCGCGATCGAATCCAGCAGACCCTCGACGAAGCGGCGGAACGCGGCCGCATGACCCGGAGCGACGCCAACGAGGTTGTGATCGAGCTGTTTCAGC
>DASYAP010000047.1:0-10750 GCA_036501265.1 Solirubrobacteraceae bacterium
GAGGCCGAGGGCGAGGGCCGCCTCGTGCAGCGAGCGCGGAACCAGAGCCAACACCTCTTGAGCCGCCCGCGCGACGATCGGCAGCATGACGATCGCCAGCGCGATGGCACCGGCCCAGCCGCTCTGCTGGCTGCCTACCACAAGGATCCCGAAGATGAACACCCCGGTGATGATCGTCGGCACGCCGTTGAGGATGTCGAGCGCGAAGCGCACCGAGTTCCCTATCCAGGGTGGCGCGAATTCTGCGGTGTAGATGCCGATCAGAATCCCGATCGGAATCGCGATCAAGCTCGCGATCGCGACCAGCTCCACCGTGCCGACGATCGAGTTCGCGATGCCGCCCCCGGGTTGACCGAATGGTGCCGGGTTCTGCGTGATGAAACCAAAGTTGATCGCCCCAATGCCCTTGACCACCACCGATCCGATCACCACCAGCAGCACCGCGACGGCGAGCATCGCGGCCACCGAGGCGATCACTTCCATCACCCGGTTGACCACCCTGCGTCGACGGTCGCGTGGCTGCACGGTAAGCAGGGCGGAGTGCTCTGGATTTACGACGCCCACTGCGCCCTCCCCGCGCTCACGCGGTGCACGATCAGCCGTGCCGCGATGTTCGCGAGCAAGGTAATCACGAGCAGGATCGCGGCCAGATACACGAGCGACGCGATCTGCAGATTGCTCGTGGCGCCCTGGTACTCGGAGGCGATCTGAGCGGCGAGCGTGCCGGACGGCTGAAACAACGAGCCGTGGATTCCGGCCGTGTTGCCGATCACCTGGGTCACCGCGATCGCCTCGCCGAGAGCGCGGCCCAGGCCGAGGATCACGGCTCCCACCATCCCGGGCCCTGCGTAGGGAAGCACCACCATGCGCACCATCTCCCACCTCGTCGCTCCCAATGCGTAGGCGCCTTCCTTGAACTCCGATGGCGTCGTCTCAAAGATCTCGCGCGTGATCGAAGTGACGATCGGCACCGTCATGATCGTCAGGATGATCGCGGCGCTGAGCATCCCGTAGGGAGACGGTGAGCCGCCAAACAGAGGTATCCATCCGAACACGCTGTGCAACGCGGGCTCCAGCGTGTTGTTAAGGACCGGTCCGAGCACGATGATGCCCCAGAGCCCGAGGATGACGCTTGGGATTGCGGCCAGCAGCTCTACGAGAATCTGTGTGGGCCGCCGCGCTACCCGCGGCGCCAGCTCGGTGAGGAACACTGCGATGGCGATCGACAGCGGCGCGGAGACGAGGAGCGCCAGGACCGAGCTCTCAAGCGTGCCGAAGATGAAGTCCGCCGCCCCGAACTTCAGATGCACGGGGTCCCAGGCCGACGTGCCGATGAATCCAAGGCCAAACCGAGAGATCGCCGGGCTGGCGTGATCGAAGAGGGTGTACGCCAACCAGACGAGCACGCCGACGCCGGCGAGCGCCGCGAGCCCCGTCACTAGGCGAAGGAGCGGGTCTCCGAGTCGATCGGAGAGCTTTTCATGCCCTGCGAACAGGGCGCCGTGGGGAGGCTGCTCTGCTGAGACCGACATCAGGTTGGTCTTGTCAAAGCCGGTCGGATGAGGTGGTCACGCGGTTGGCTCGTCGCGAAACTGCCTCGGGCGAGGGACGCCTCCAGAGATCCCTCGCCCGACCCTTGGGACGGTCGCCAGCCTCCTCTGTCCGTCAGCCGAGCTTCTTGAGCGTCGCTTGGCCGGCGGAGACAACCACCGACGGGAGCGGGGCGAAGTCGAGCTTCGGGCCGAAGCTCTGGCCCGTCGGACCGATCGCCCAAGTGATGAAGGCCTTCAGCTCGCTTGTGTTAGAGCTCTTTGTCGGCACGATCACATACGTGAAGGTCGAGATCGGGTAGGCGCCCGACGCGGAAGCGGGCGGATCGACGATCGAGATGTTGTTGTCCGAGGGGACAGACTTCACGGTCGCGGCCGCCGCCGAGATGCTCGAAATTCCAGGCGTCTCGAACTTTCCTGCGGCGTTCTGGACCGCGGCGTCGGTGAACTTGTTCGAGACCACGTACGCGAGCGCGACGTAGGCGATAGCCCCGTTGGTCGAGGTGAGCACGCCGCCCACGCCGGAGTTGCCCTTGCCGCCAAGCCCGACCGGGAAGTGGACCTGCGTGGAGGTGCCCACCTTCGACTTCCACTCCGAGCTTACGTGCGACAGATAATTGGTGAACGCATACGTGTCGCCGCTGCCGTCCGTGCGGTAGACCGGGGTGATCTTGGTCGAGGGCAGGTTGACCCCTGGGTTGAGCTTCTTGATGGCGGGGTCATTCCAGGTCTTGATCTTCCCCAGCCAGATGTCGGAGAGGATCGGTCCGGTGAGCTTCAGGCCGGTCGGGACTCCCTGCACGTGGTAGGCGACCGCGGTCGCCGAAAGCGCCCAGGGGATCTGGACGCAATTCTTGCATGCGGACGCCTGGCTGGAAGTCAGCGGGGCGTCGCTCGCCCCGAAGTCGACCGTACGCGCGGTGATCTGCTCAATGCCCCCGCCCGAGCCGATGGCGCCGTAAGTGACCGCGACCCCCTTCGTTTGGTCGTACTTCGGCTGCCATTGCGACATCAACGGCGCGACGAGCGTGCTCCCCGCTCCGGTGAGGTTCTTCGAGGACGAGGAGTTGCTGCTGCCCGACCCGTTTGAGCTCGAACCGCACGCCGCCAGCCCCAGCGACGCCGCGACGGTCAAGAGCACCGTACTTGTGCGAATAAGTTTCTTTTTCATACAGCGGATCCTGGTCTCGCCGCGTCCTAGCGGTGTTTCCGAGCCGTAACTGAGATGTGAAAAAGCTGTAACCGCTCTGCGCTCATGCCCGCGAGTCGGCGAGATAGCCGAGCGCCTCACACACGACCCGGCGCTGCGTGGCCCGCTCCTGCTCCGTCCAGGCCAACAGCCAGAGGGCCGCCTTGACATCCTCGGGCGCCCGGATGCCCTGCACCCAATCCTCGATTTCGGCAAACGCCGCTCCGGCGCTGAGGCGCCGCTCGAGCTCGAGCACATGCTCGGTTACGGTCATGGCCTTACCCCTCCTTGTCGCGGACGCAAGGTAAGCGGCCGGGCGTTCCCTGGTGTTTTGATGCTGTAACCGGCGCAAAGCTTCAGTTCGTGAAGCATTGCGCTAGAATTGGCTTCGTGATGGTTTCGAGCGATTGCCCCGTGTGCAGGACGGCCGAGATCGTGTGCGGAAAATGGACCCTGCTCGTGATCCGCGATCTCGCCGATGGCCGTTCCCGCTTCTGCGAACTCGAGCGTTCGCTGCAGGGGATCAGTCCCCGTACTCTCTCCCTGCGCCTGAGGGCGCTCGAGGAAGAGGGGATCGTGGAGCGCCAGACCTTCCCCGAGGTCCCTCCGCGGGTCGAATATTCGCTCACGGCGAAGGGCAAGGCCCTGGTGCCGCTGATCGAAGACATGCGCACCTACGGTCGCGAATGGCTATGCGCCGAGGATGAGAACTCGGTCCTAGGCGAACGCGAGCCCGTCGTAGTAGCTGCCTAACGTCGCCCAACCCGGCGAGCTCAAGCACCCAGAGACGAGCTGACGGCAGCCTCTTGGCCGCTCGGGCAGGAGCGACGCCGCGGAGGACGAAACGTCTTTGTCATGCGCAACGGCACCCTGTCTTCGGCTCTGGAGGCGTTCACGCTCGACGTCTCCGCCGCGCTTGAGACCTCCAGAGCTCAAGGCGCCGAGGTTCCCTTCGAGGTGGTCGAGAAGGCGGGAGGCCCGACGCCTCTGTACTGCTACCGCGCGCGAACCGGGGAGTTCATAGGCGAGCGGCTTGGGCTGCTGACCGCCTTGCCGACGTACGCCGCCGCAGCCCGTGCGCTGGAGGCGGTTGAGACCACCGGCGCCTACCTGCGCCAGCGCGGCGTGCGCGAAGTTCCCTCCGACCCGCGCGAGCGCGCTGAGATCGCGCTCGAGCAGTTCATCGCGGCCGTCTTCGATGACCGCAACCAGTTTGAGTTCGACCGGGACCATTTCGCGGCGGCCTTGTCGGCGCTCGAGCGCGCCCTATATCACGGCCGCTGCGTCACGACAGCTGTTGCGCCCCTACTGGGCGTCACACTGGACAGCTCCACCACGAAAGTCGAGCTCGGAGACGGTCTCGCGCTCGTGCGAGGCGAGACCTTTGAGGAGGCTCCGTACGACGCCGTGTGGGGCGAGGGTGAGGCGAGTGTGCTGGTTGTCTTCACGCTCGTCCGAGATCGCCGCGCGCCTGACCCGATCGCCCTTATCCGGTCCCAGTTGCGACGTGTGGTGACCGCGCTGCGGTTGTTCGAGCCCGGCGGGTACGCGCTCGGCGCGACCGCCTGGATGAAGGTGGACACCGGCAGCTGGCGTCCCTTCGCGCTTCCTTTCTGCGGCAACCCGGGTGCCAAGGCCGCCCTGCCCGCTGAACACGAGGACGAACTGCGAGGCTTTTTCAACTTGATCGCCGCCCGCGCAGCGGCAAGTGGCAGGCTCTCCTGGGCCCTCGCGCGGTTCGAGATGGCGGCCGAGCGGGCCACGCCCTTTGAGGCCCTGACGGACTACTTGCTCGCCGCACGGGTGCTGCTCGAGCCCGAGGGCCCCGGGGCGGGGCGGGTCGCCGAGCGGCTCGCGGCGATCTGCGCTGCACCCGCACACCGTGCTCGCGTAAGCGGGCGCATCGCGGAGGCGCAGCGCTTGGAGCGGCTGGTCGCGTCGGGCACAGCGCCCTCCGATAAAGAGTCCGAGGGACTCGTCGCCGAGCTGTGCGAACACGTCCGTGCCCTGCTTCGGGACATGCTCTGCGGCCACCTCGAGGGCGACGTCTCCGCGCTCGCCGATCAGCTACTCGTGCAGGCGGGCTCCGCCGCCGTCGTCCCGCCCGTGCCGACCCCCGCGAGCCAGGCGCCTTCAGACCAACCGACCGACGAGCTAGCGGCTGATCAGGTCGGTCTTGGGGTGGACCGGCAATAGGATGGGTTTGCGCGGCGCCTGAGAGAAGTTGAATTCCTTTATCAGAGCGCCGAGCTGGGGGGCGTCCTCGCGCACGTCGGGGCGCGGATCGGGTCGCCCGTCCGTTTTCGGATTGAGGCGTTGATTGCCAAGGAAGTCCGCCTCGATGAACTTGGCGTAGGCGTCGAAGCTGAGCGTCTGGTGGTCGACGAAGCCGCGCCTCGCGTATGGACTGATCAGCAGTCCCGGCACGCGCAGCCCGTAGCCGTTCTGATCGACGTGAGGCGGGCGCACGTGGTCGTACATGCCGCCCCAGTCGTCCCAGACGAGAAAGATCGCGGTCGACTTCCACACCGAGCTCTCCATGATCGTGTTGATCAGCCCGGTGACGTAGGTCTGCGCGCGACTCACCAACGACGTCTCGGGATGGTCTGAGACCTGGCTGCTCGGCACGATCCACGAGACGGACGGCAGTCGGTTCCTATAGACGTCGGAGAAGAAGCCGTTGAGCGACTGGACGTCGCTCTCCTGGTGGTCGTCGCGGACGGTGTCGAACGCCGGCAACGGATTCCAGAACGAGGGAGTCCTGGGACCCTGGGTCACCGGAGAGCACTTGAGCGAGGTGTCGGACTCGCAATCGGGTTCGGTCCCTTTGAAGAGGTAATACCGCCAGCTGACGTGGTGCTTGTAGAGCAGATAGGTGAGGTCCGTCCATGCGTAGGGCGAGCTGCCGGGGTTTCCTGGATTCTCGAGCGCGTTGCGACAGCTGGATGGATCGTTGTGCCGGGTGCAGTGGGCGGACCACAGCGAGACTAGGTAGAGATGCGACACCAGGCTCCGTGAGCGGGCGGATTCGAACATGTGGTCCTGCAGCACGAAGTTGTGCGCATATCTCCAGTAGTTGGGGATGTCGCGCCCGTTGTGGTAACCCACCACGCTGCCGGGTGGGGTGTGGCACTTGCAGCCCCTCAGCCCCTTCTCGTGCTCGGCGATGAAACCGTTCATCTTGCCGCCGTTGACGTCCGCCACAGATGCCTGCTCGTTATGGGGACCGCCGTAGTCGAGGTTTCGCCGGTCGTGGTATGGCCGCACGCACCTGTGGTGCTCGGGGTCGGGTATGCAGGGAACTCGCCCCGGGTTTCCGGCGAGCCCGGGAATCCCATCCGCGCCCCGGTAGGTGCCGAAGTAGTGATCGTAGGAGCGGTTCTCCTGCATGATGATCACGATGTGGCGGATCTTCGTGATCCCGGAAGGAGCAGACTGGTGACGCGCCGAGGAGTGGGCGCCGACGTGGCCGCTATGCGCCCAGCTCTCGCCGGTGGCGACCGCCACCAGCGCCGCGACTGCTACCAAGGCAACTGATCGCGCCCACCTCATCGAGCCCGCCCCACGCGCAGCGACTATACAGCGCCCGCCCGTATGGCCACCCCTCTTCGTTGCGCCCCTGTGCAGCCGATGCGTGACCTCCGATCAGCCTATGTGCAGGAACTTGTAGAGGAACGGCTCCTTCAGATCCGTCTTCGGGTGCACGGAATGGAGGACCGGGGCTCGAGGCGCCTGGTGGAAGTTGAAGTCGTGAATGAGGTTGCCCAGCTGAGGGGCGTCCTCACGCACGTCCGGGCGCGGGTCGGGCCGTCCGTCCGTCCGGGGGTCCAGCCGCTGGCCGTTGAGAAAGTCGTCCTCGATGAACTTGACGTAGGCGTCGAAGCTGAGCGTCTGGTGGTCGATATAGCCGCGTCTGGCGTAGGGGCTTATAACCAGCGCGGGGACGCGCAGGCCGTACCCGTTCATGTCGACGGGTGGCGGGACGACGTTGTCGTAGAACCCGCCCCAGTCGTCCCAGGCGAGGAAGATCGCGGTGGACTTCCACTCGGGGCTTTTCATGATCGTGTTGATCAGCCCAGTGACGTAGGTCTGGCCGGCACTGATCAGCCCTGGCGGGTGCTCTGAGACGTGCCCGTTGGGCACGATCCATGAGACCGCGGGCAGGTTCCCTTGGTGGGCCGCGGTGTAGAACTGCGAAAGCGACTGGATGTCGCCGAGCTGACCGTCCTGGTGAACGTCTTCGAAGTACGGCAGCGGGTTCCAGATCCCCGGCGTCCGCGCGCCTTGGGCCACCGGCGCACACGTGACTGCGTTGTTGAGCTCACAGTCGGGCTCTGTCCCCTTGAGCACGTAGTAACGCCAGGGGACGTGGTACTTGTGCATCAGATAGGTCAGGTCGGTCCACGCGTAATCGGGCGGCGCGTGTTGGGGGTGGTTCCGGGGAAAGCCGATCGGGTTCGCGGGCCGCTCCAGCTTGTTGCGGCAGCTCGCGGGGTCGCTGTTGGCGCACCTTGCCGACCACTCCGAGACCATGTACAGATGCGCGGGCAGGCTCCAGGAGGAGTTTGACTCGAACATGTGGTCCTGGAGCACGAAGTCGTGGGCGTAGGCCCAGTAGTTGGGAATGTCTGCACCGGTGTGGTAGCCCATGACGTCGGGCTTTTTCTGGTTTGCCCCGCCGCACGCCGGGTTGAAGCTCTGCTCGCAGTTGCGCCTGCTCTTGCGCGCGGAAGCTATGAACCCGTTCATGAGCCCGTTGTTGATATCCACGACGGAGGCGCCGGCGCTGTGGGGTCCGCCGACGTTCATATCGCGGCGGTCGTGGAAGGGCTGCAGGCACTTTTGACTCAGATGCAGCTTGGGCCGACGTCCGTGCTTGTGACGGCGGCCCCCAAAGCGCGCGTGACCGTACGGCACGCACGGCACCTGGCCGGGGTTGCCGGCGAGGCCAGGAATGCCGTCGGCACCCGGGTAGGTCCCGAAGTAGGAGTCAAAGGAGCGGTTCTCCTGCATGATGACCACTACGTGGCGGATCTTGTGGATCCCGCTCAGACTGGGCTCAGGCGGAGCTTGGAAATTGGTCTTGATCTCAGCGTGGGCCTTCGGCTTCGTCGGCTTTGACCCGCCCCCGCCACACGCCACAACAAGCCCCAAGCATGCGGCGACGATGGCGAGCGCCGTGAGCCACCACACTCGTCGCGGGTTGCTCACGCAACAACCTCGGCGATCAACCGCGCTCGCTCCTGATCGCCGGAGAACAGGTAGCGGTGTACGCGCCACAGCCCCTCGAGGTCATGGACGTCGTCGTCGAGGTAGGGCACCAGCAACAAAGGCTTGCCGTCGAGTTCGCACTCAAGGCGGGCGATGTTGCGCTCATCGCGCCGCGCGAGCACGTGATAGTCGTGGAAGTTCAGCGCAACCGCCCGAGCGAGCTGCGGCCCGAGCTCTTCGGCGAGCGTCGCGTCAAGCTCGTCTGGCTCGCGGCCGGCGAGGATGTCGTGATGGACCCGGTTTACGACCACGCCGGAGAATGGAACTCCGATCTCCTCGAGCGTGCGCCGTAACCAGATCGCCTCCTGGATCGGCTCTCGCTGGGCCGAGGTCACCAGCAAGAATGCCGTGGTCGGCGCGGTGAGCATCTCCTGCACCTTGGCCGCGCGCAGCGAGAAGCTCTCGGTGGTGTCACCGAGAAGGCCGAAGAATGTCGAGAGGTCTGAGAGCAGGTCGACGCCCGTGATGCGGCGCAGGCCGCCGAGCAGAGGGGCGGCGCCCCGCCCGAACGTGCGCATCCCGAAGCCCGTCGGCCTCACGAACGTCTTCAGCGCCCGTCCGTCCAAAAAAGCGGTCAGTCGGCGGGGCGCATAGAGGAAGTCCAGTGCGTTTCGGGAGGGGGGCGTGTCGAGCACGAGCAGGTCGAAATCCTGCCCTTGATCAAGTTCGTATAGCTTTGCGATGGCCGTAAATTCCTGTGAGCCCGAAACCGCGGTCGACAGCTCGCGGTAGATGCGGTTGGCCTTGATCTCCCGCGCCCTCGACGCGTCGGGCGCCACCCGATCGATCAACTCGTCGAACGTACGTTTCGGGTCGAGCATCATCGCCCACACCTCGCCCGGTACTCGCGCTCCGTTGCTCGAAAGCACCCCGGGCGGGACCCTGCACGGCTCGTTGTCGAGCTCGCGCAATCCGAGGGCGTTGGCCAGCCGCTTTGCCGGATCGATGGTGACGACGGCGACCTTTGCCCCCTCCGCGGCCATCCCCAAGGCAACCGCTGCCGAGACGGTCGTCTTGCCGACGCCGCCGGATCCTCCACATACGCATACTCGCTTTCCGTCAAGCAGCCGCGTGATATTCACGAACCGGCCTCGGAAGCGTTTCCGGGCCGCTTCAAAGTTGGACCTCGAGCTGATCGGCCAATCGCTCGAGCTCGGGCCGGTTAAGGTTCTCTGTGAATACGAACGGCAGCTCTGCGACCCGACCGTCCAGGTTCAACCCGGCGCGCAAGCGGTCTAGCTGTGTGCGCTGCGTCTCGACGCGGACATGCTCTGACAGCGCGGCGCGTACCGCGGCGCGCGCAAGCGCGTCCTCGGAACGCTGCAACGCATGCTCGAGCGAGCCCACCTCATCGTCGGCAAATCTGCCCGGATACACCCCATTGACGATGACGAGCTCAAGCGCGAGGTCCTCATGCGCGAGCGACTCGCGTAGTGACAGGGTCTCGTTGACGGGAATCTCCTCAGGCGTGGCGACTGCCACTACCGCGGTGAGCCGGCGATCATAAATCATCGATGCGATCTGGCGTCCCTGGTGGGCGATCGGGCCGACCCGGGCGATGTCTGCAAACGTCTTCGGGGTCCGCAGGATGCCCACGCCATGCCCGGTCGCGGGAGCATCGACGATGACCAGGTCATATGGTGCCGCGCCGCGGGTACGGCGCTGACGCTGGGCCAGCTCCCAGACCTTGCCCATACTGAGCAACTCGCGCATTCCGGGCGTGGCCATGGCCAGGGCTTGGAAAACGCGGCTGGACGAAACGGCGTGGCCGAGCGGCCCGGCTTTCACCTGCATGTATTCGTCCATCGCTCGCTCGGCCTCGATCGAGATCGTGAAGAGGCCCGGAGCGAGCTCGAGCTCTTCAAAGCGCGCGCCATGGTGGGCGAAGCTGTCCTGCACGCGTTCCTGGCTGTGCAGCTCGGCCACGATCGTGCGAAGGCCGCGCCGGGCAGCCACCAGCCCCAGCATGATCGCGACGGTCGACTTACCGACGCCACCTTTTCCGGTGACGAAGATCAGGCGGCGATCGAACAACCCTGACATGCCGGCAGATAGTCAATACGAATTTCCGGTCGGCGCATGCGCCGACCGGCCGTCCGGAACATGTTCCGGACGGGGCCGGCTCGCATGCGAGCCGGCCTACACACCGTCAAAGGCGGAGGATTTCCCATATTTCCTGCGAATACTCACCGCGTAAGGAGTTCCCCGACCGACGGGAGCAGCACGTGTCGACCAGCTGCAAGGTGATCGCGTTCGCAAACCAGAAGGGCGGCGTCGCCAAGACCACGACGACGCTCAACCTCGCGGTGGCGTTCGCCGAGGAAGGTCACAGGGTCCTATGCATCGACATGGATCCACAAGGGAATCTCACTATGTCGCAAGGCGTCGACCCGGACACTCTCGAGCGCTCGATGTACGACGTGCTCGTGCATCACATGCCGATTCGCGAAGTCATCCATCACCGCGAGGTCGATGTGGCGTGCGCCTCTATCGACCTGGCCGGGGCCGAGATCGCGATGTCCACCATGATCGGGCGCGAGCGCTCCCTGGAGAAGGCCCTCGTCGACGTCAAACCCGACTATGACTTCGTCTTCATCGACACCCCACCCAGCCTCGGCCTGCTCACGATCAACGCGCTGACGGCCGCCCACAAGGTGATCGTCCCCGTCCAGTGCGAGTATCTGTCTATGCGCGGTCTGATCCAGCTCCAGAACACGCTCGCCATGATCCGGGAGAACCT
>DASYAP010000048.1:0-5238 GCA_036501265.1 Solirubrobacteraceae bacterium
CGATGAGCCAACCACAGGTCTTCACTTCGCCGATATTCAGCGGCTGCTCGAGGTGCTCGAGCGGCTTGTGGAGACCGGCAATTCAGTGATCGTGATCGAGCACAACCTCGACGTGATTAAGGTCGCCGACCGGATCATCGATCTGGGACCCGAAGGCGGCGATGAAGGCGGTCAGGTGATCGTGACGGGCACGCCCGAGCAGGTCGCGGCGGCCGATGGCTCGTACACGGGCGCTTTCTTGAAGAGTGTGCTGCCCAGAGCTAGCCGGTCGCGGCCGCGTATGCGCCGGCAGCTAAGCTCCGTTGGCTCCTAACAGCTGGTCCGGAGGTAAAGACGCTCGTTCTCATACTCGCGCTGATTGCTGCGGCGGCGATTGTGGTCACGGTCTTCCCCGCCCTGAGGCGATCCTTACAAGGCTCGCGGCCGTCTTCGCCGCGAGCCTCAGGCGTCACGGCGCGCTCGGGGTCTCGCGGGCGGCTGCTTGGGAGCGCCAAAGCGCCGATGCTCGTGGGCGCGGACGCGCCTGCGGGCGTGGAAGAGGACTCTTTGGTGGTCATGAGAGTGGACCCACCGAAGTCCGCGGGCAACGGCTCTTCCGGGGAGCACGGGGGCGATGGCTTGCCGGAGGTCCGGGGCAAGCGTCCGCCGCGGCGCGTGGGCGAGCACTCGCCGGTGTTCGCGGGCGAGTACCCGGCTGAGTCCACAGCAGATGCGGCCGAGCGACTGGCCGATGCGACCGGGCCCGAGCCCCCGCCACCACCCGGTGAGCCCGACGAACGGCAGCCGCTTCTTCGACGGCGCCGTGAGCGGCCCATGCCGGTGCGGGGCGGCGACCAAAGATCGGTCTTTTCCCGCTGGGCCGAGGAGCGGCAGAGTCTTCGGCAGCCCGACGCGGGCGAGGTCGAGAACCCATCCGAAATGGAGCGGCAGGTCCGCGACCAGCTCTACGGGCCGGGATTCCGTCGCCGTTAGGCGGCGCCGAGCCGCCCGAGGGCTCGCACGTGACCGTTCCCGATCCTCCATCGGCTCCTTCTGCGGCGACCGCGCGCCAGTTGCGCCTGTGGGTCCAGAAATGGCGGTTCTATGAGCGCAACTCGCTGCCGTGGAACCGCGCCCAGATCCATTGGGAGCTCATGCGGCGCCAAGCCTTCGCGCGTTGGCCCCTCCATGGGAACGTGGTGGAGTCGATGCGTGAGGGCCGGTTACGGATCGGCCCGCATGTCCTCCTCGAGCCCAATGTCTGGCTGACGGCCCCGGCCCCGGGGCGGATCGAGCTCGGCGCAGGCTGTTTTTTGAACATCGGCGTGATGGTCGCCGCAGTTGAGCTCGTGGAGATCGGGGAGTACTGCATGTTCGCCAACGGATGTTTCATCACGGACGCCGATCACCGTTTCGACGACCCCGAAAAGCCGGTGCCCTGGCAGGGCTTTACCTCCGAGGGACCGACCCGGATCGGCGACAACGTGTGGTGCGGCGCGAACGTCGTGATCACGGGCGGGGTCACCGTGGGTAAGCGCTCGGTGATCGGGGCTAACTCGGTCGTGACCTCGGACATCCCCGCCTTCTCGATCGCGGCCGGCGCCCCCGCGCGCGTGCTGAGGCAGGTCGAGTACTGAGGGTTGGCCTACGAGTTCTTGATTACGACCCCTTCCATGATGTTCGCGACGCGCTCGGTCGCGTCGATCGCCGCCTCGAGGCGCTCGAATAGATCCTTCCAGCGAATCACCACCATCGGGTCGATGCCCGTATCGAACAGCGACGCCATCGCTCCGCGTGTGACCTGGTCACCCTCATTCTCGAGCCGGTTGATCTCGACCGTATGGCGCGAGATGTCACGAAAGCCTCGCAACTGAGGGATCGCCTCGGCGATCTCGCCGGCCGCGGCGTGGAGCACGCCGGCGAGCTGAATCGCCTGCTCCATTGGCGCCTCGATCCGGTAGAGCCCGAGGTAGTCGGCCACCTCCTCGGTGTAATCGACCGTGTCGTCGAGTGCAGAGGCCAGGGCGAGGATGTCTTCGCGGTCGATCGGCGTGACGGACGTGTGATTGAGCCGGTCGATGATGTCGTGCGTGATCCGGTCGCCCTCGTGCTCGCACTGCTTTATGTCGGCGGCGAGGTGTTTGCTGTCGGGGTAGTCCGAGAGCATCGTGTCGAGTAGCTCGGCGCTGTGCAGGGCGTTGCGCCCCGCCTCCTCGAACAGCTCGAAATAAACCCGATCGTTCGGGACCAGTACGCCGGAAAGCCGCCTGGTCACCGCTCGGGTCCGCCCCCGGCTGCTTCCCGCCACGTCCCGTCGCGGAGGTGGGCTCGGAAGCGAGCGAGTTCGTCGGGGTCAATTGTGTACCCGTGCTCCGGGCCGGGGAAGGCGCCCGCCCGAACATCGGCCGCGTACTCAGCGACGCCTGCCACCATCTGCGCCTTGACCTCGGCGTAGCGTTTGACGAACCGCGCCACATGTCCATCGTAGATGCCCAGGAGATCGTGGAAGACGAGCACCTGTCCGTCAGTCGCCGGACCCGCTCCAATTCCGATCACAGGAACGTCAAGCAAAGCCATCAGTTCCTCGGCCACCGCGGCTGGGACGGCTTCGAATACGATCGAGAAGCATCCCGCCTCCTGCAACGCGATTGCGTCCTGCGCGACTTGGAATGCGCGCTCGGCGGTCCGGCCCTGGGCGCGGTGTCCACCGAGCGTGGTCGCGGTCTGCGGTGTGAGGCCCACGTGGCCCATGACCGGCACACCCGACTCGACGATCGCTCGCGCGCGCTGGGCACTGGTTCCTCCCCGCTCGAGCTTGACCGCATCGCAGCCTGACTCCTTGACGAACCGATGCGAGGTTCGCACGGCCTGCTCGTCTGAGGATTCGTAGGAGCCGAACGGCAAATCGGCGATCAACAGCGGCGTCGTCAGGCCTCGCCGGGCTGCCGAACACAGCATCAACATCTCGTCGACCGAGACCGGAACCGTAGAGGGATAGCCCAATACGGTCATCGCGCCCGAATCGCCCACTAGGACAACATCGACGCCGGCGTGCTCCGCCACCTGGGCAGAGGGATAGTCGTATGCCGTGACCATGACGATCGGCTCGCCCAACCGCTTCTTCTCCGCCAGCTGGGGGAGTGTGACCGGCATTCGGCCGCTGAGGTCCTGGGGTACCGGGATTTGGGGAGTTGCGGACATGTGGCTTCCTCTCTACGCCGCGGGATGGGCGAGCAACTCCGATGCTTGCTCGTCTGCCGCGACGGTCGCGTTGTAGCTGCCCACCGCTTCGGCGGCGGGCACTGGGGTGCCCCGTTGTCGCGCCCCGGGCACTTGAATGATTAGGTTGTCGATCAGACGCACGCCCTCGAGCGAGGCGGCGACGACAGCAAGCACCTCGTCGCCTTTGAACGCTCGCACTGGCGCAAAAGTCTCGGAATCGACGAGCTCGAAGTAATCGGGCTCTATTCCGCTCGCGCTTAGCACCTGCCGAGCCGCTTCGGCGGCGACGGCCGGGCTGCGTTCGCCGCCGGCGATCACGTTCTCGGCCGCAGTCAGCGAGCGATATAGAGCGGTTGCCTGCTCCCTCTCGAACGGCGAGAGTCGGACGTTGCGGCTGGAGAGGGCAAGGCCGTCGGGCGCTCGAACCGTAGGACAGACCTCGACAGATACGGGGACATCCAGGTCGCGGACGAGCCGCTTGACGACCGCCGTTTGCTGGGCGTCTTTCTGTCCGAAGTAGACGGCATCGGGTCCGACGATGTTCAGCAGCTTGAGGACGACTGTGGAGACGCCGTTGAAATGCTGCGGACCACGATGCGTGCCCTCGAGGGTCTCGCCCACGGCGCCGACCGATACATAGGTGGCGAAATCATTCGTGTAGACCTCGTCCGCCGCGGGAGCAAAGAGAAGATCGACCCCAACGTCGGCTGCAAGCGCAGCGTCCCGTTGCTCGTCGCGTGGGTAAGCATCGAGGTCCCTCGGATCGTTGAACTGAGTGGGGTTGACGAACAGCGAGACGACCATCAGGTCGCAGTCGGCCCGAGCGCGGCGCATGAGCGAGAGATGGCCGTCGTGAAACGCGCCCATGGTGGGCACCAGACCAACCTCCAGACCACGTTGGCGCGCCTGGGCAACAACGGCCCGGGTCTCGGCCACGGTGCGAACGACCTTCACGCTGCTGCCCTCGTGGGAAGCGGCGCGCGGCTCGATCTCGCGTTTGCTCGGTCCTCTTCGGTGCGTGCAGACGCGAGCGCCCGTGTCGCCTCGGTCAGCGCGTCGAACAGGGGCAATAGATCGCGGGCCCTCTCGGCAACGGCGGCTCGTTGCGCGGCGACCGTCTCCTCGTCTCCTCGAGCCACCGGACCGGTGAGCGCCTGCTCCCCGCCGACCTCGATCCAGTTTTCGACGGTCGCACGGACGAGCGGACCCAGTAGCTCCCGCTTTAATTCGGCGGACGCCGCGAGGCGCTCGGCAGCCGTCTCCAGGGTGACCAGGAAGTTCGAGGCAATCGACGCGGCGGCGTGATAGGCGGCGCGGTCATCCTCGGAGATTGCGGTCGGACGCATCTCAAGGACCTCGGCAAGTTGGCGTGCGAACGTGAGCGCGCGCGGGCTTGAGCCGGCCACGGCCGCCCCCACGTTGGCGAAGCTTGTCCGGCCGGGAACCACGGTCATCAGGGGGTGAACCGAGAACGCCTCGTGCGGCTCCAGGACGTCCAAACGGCACGCACCCGAGCAGTGGCCCACCAGCGGACCGGGCGAGATCAGGGCTGCCGCGCTGGAGATCTCCCGATCGGGCACGCACAGCAGAACAGCGGCATCGCCGGTCCCGGCATAGCCGCGGCCGTGGGGGCCGGTGACGTGCCATGGGCCTTCGGGGAGTTCGGGTGAAGCGTCGCGTAACGCGGCGGCTAGCTCAGTGCCCAGCCGTCCAGCGCCGACAATCGCCAGCGTGCGTGGCGCTCGCCCCGACGAAGGGGGACAGGTAGGGTGGTCCGCGACGGACTCCCGTTCCAGTTCTCGCATCAGAGATACCGGTCGGCTTTGAATTCGTTTGGTCTTTGATGGTCCGTCCCCTACGGGTGACGGCCTTGCATTGCGGATGATAGCCGCGCGCCGAGAACTTCAATCACCGAGTGAGCGACCAATCGTGTCCGCGCGCGGACCCCGACCCGGCCCGGCGACTGCGCTCTTTGTTCGGAAATCGCGCGATCTTCGGTCCAGGAACACCCGCCGGCGTCCTCCTGGCCCTCTAGCA
>DASYAP010000049.1:0-22311 GCA_036501265.1 Solirubrobacteraceae bacterium
TGTGTGGCCTCCGAGCGACCGTATTGCATCCATCGCCAGCGCATCGATACCGGAAGGCGGCTTGAGCAGCCGCGACAGCGCGCGCGCAACAACGTTTGGCAGAAACGTGGCGTATCTCCGCCGACGCATCTCCGATGTCCACGCCGACAGATGTGCGGCGCGGGCCCGCTGGACGCTCATCGAACCCCGGGTGCCGACGACCGCCGCGGCATAGCGGTACAGATCCTGACGGTGGTCTCCCGGAACCGAGTCGTTGTAATCGCGCAAAAACGCCCCAATCACCGGACAGACCGATTTGGGGCGGTCGCTAAACGGCTCATCGGCGAGCATCGAAGCCAGCTCCATTACGCAGGCGCCCTCTTCAGGAGCCCCGTGCGTGCCTCTGGAAAGCCTGATGGTCTGAAAGCTCGTCTGGGACATTGGTGGTCCGTCCTCTCAGCTTGCGTGCAAGCGCGATAAAACCTCAGAGTTAGGTCGACTACATCACCCGAATCGGGGGAAATCGATGGCCCTGCCGAGATACCGCGCTGAGAAAACCAAGGTCGCTGAGCTTTCCGCATGCGTCCTTCACGACGATGTGAAGGACTTCCACGCAACGTGGCTTGTCGGGGCGGGCATGCTCGGCGCATCGCTCACTCACCGAGACGAGGAGCTGCTCTGGCAGGGTGCCGGCGCCGGCACGTATGCCAACGAGCGCAAGTTCATGGGGGTTCCGTTCCTGCATCCGTGGGCGAACAGGCTGGACCGATTCGGCTACCAGGCCAATGGGCACGAGGTGGAACTCGACCCCTCCTCCCCCCTACTTCTGCTGGACGACAACGGCCTGCCGATACACGGTCTGTTGACCGCCAGCCGGGCGTGGTCGCTGCAGAAACTCGCTGCCGACGAGGAAAGCGCATCGATGACGGCTGCTCTTGCTTTCGATCGCTCTGAGCTGCTGCGTGCGTTTCCCTTCCAGCACCGGGTCGAGATCGAAATCCATCTAGATGAGGGGGGCATGAGCGTGGCGACGACCGTGACCCCTACCGGGGAAGAGGCGGTCCCGATCGCATTCGGCTTTCATCCCTACCTGCGGATGCCCGGCCTCCCACGAGCGGAGTGGACGGTCTCGTTTCCCGTTCGTCGTCGGCTGTTACTGGATTCCAAGGGCATACCGACGGGCGCCACTGAGCCGGTCGAGCCGATCCACGGAGCGATCGGCGATCGCACTTGGGACGACGGCTTCGACCGCATCGACACGCCTGCTCGCTTCGAAATTCACGCGGGGCGACGGACCACCGCGCTGGAATACACCGACGGCTATCCGGTTGCCCAGATTTTCGCCCCACCCGGGCAGGACTACATCTGTGTCGAGCCGATGACAGCGCCAACAAATGCGCTCAACAGCCCGGACGGCGGGTTTTACTCGCTACCAGCCGGTGAACGCTTCAGTGCAACTTTTCGAATCGTCTCGTTGGTCGAGAGCTAGCACCCCCGGCTCAGGTCAGCGCCTTCAGGGCCTCAATCACGCGCTCGCACGTGACCTCGGGCGTCGACGCGACATCCACGATCGCGTCAGCCAAGCGCTCGTATTTGTCTGCTCGCGCTTCACGAAGCTGCTCGAGGATCGGAGCCGCGTCGCGTGGTAGCGGACGGTGGTATTGACCGCTTTGAGCGAGATTGAGCTCTTCCTGTGCAGCGCCGATGCGCAGCCAGATCGTTGGGACCCTGTTCAAGATTTCGGGCTCGAGCACGACACTGCCCGCCGCGGCGTAAACAGTCGGCTCCCGCGCCTGAAGCGCTTCCCTGAGCAGGTGATCTTCGGTCTGATGCAGCGCGGACACCCCGAGCCCGTGCTGCAGTTGGGCCGCAGTCTTGCCGGTTGCTTGAAAGAGGGCTTCGTCGTTATCCCAGAAATCCCACCCCAGCGAAGCAGCCACCAGCCGTCCAACGGTCGTCTTTCCGGCGCCCATCATTCCGATCAGAACGAGTTGGCGGCGTTCGTTCTCCATCTTGGAGGTATTCCAGACCGCAATCCGTCACTCAATGCTTGAATGCCATGACCTCTTCCATAGAACGCTGAGGTAGCGGCGCCTTTAGTGCTTCGAGCGACGCGGTCTGCTTGCGGACCGCGTCGAGGAACAGGTCGGCCATGTCTCGCCACATCCCGGCGCGCACCACGATGCGGAGGACCGCGAGGTCTTGACGGTTCTCCGGGAAGGTGTAGGCGGGCACCAACCACCCCTGCTCGCGTAAGCGGGCTGAGACGTCAAATACGGTGTAGTTGGTGACCTCCGGTGCGAGCGTAAAGGCGAACACCGGCAGCTCGCTGCCATCGGTAAGCAGTCGGTATGGGCCCATGTCGGCTATCTCCCGCGCGATGTGCTGGGCGACCGCGCTTGAGCCCTGCTGCACCCGGCGATAACCGTCCGCACCGAGCGAAACGAACATGTAGTACTGAGCGATCACTTCGCTGCCCGGCCGCGAGAAGTTCAGCGCGAATGTCGGCATGGACCCCCCGAGGTAATTGACGTTAAACACCAGGTCCTGCGGGAGCGCATCGTGGTCACGCCAAATCGCCCATCCCACCCCGGGATAGACCAGACCGTACTTGTGGCCGGAGGCGTTAATCGACTGCACACGCGGAAGGCGGAAGTCCCACTCCAGATCGGGCTGCACAAACGGGGCGATAAAGCCTCCGGAAGCGGCGTCGACGTGCACTGGGACGTCCGGACCCCCGCCGGCGGCCAGCGCCTCCAGCGCGGCGCAGATCTCCTTCACCGGCTCATAGCTCCCGTCAAACGTCGAGCCGAGCACCGCCACCACGCCGATCGTGTTCTCGTCGCAAACCGCCACGGCCTCCTCGGCGCCGAGGTGGTAACGATCGCCCTCCATCGGAACGAGCCGTGGCTCGACCTCCCAGTAGCGGCAGAACTTCTCCCAACACACCTGAACGTTGGCGCCGGTGACCAAGTTTGGGCGATCGGTCGGCTTACCGGCCGCGCGCATGCGCTCGCGCCACCGCCACTTCAACGCCATACCGCCCAGCATCGCTGCCTCGCTCGAGCCGGTTGTCGAGGTGCCGGTCACGTCTCCTTCACCCGCCGCGCGCCAAAGGCGACCGATGATGTTCACGCAGCGCCGCTCGATCTCCGCCGTCTGCGGATATTCGTCCTTGTCGATCATGTTCTTGTCCGCGGTCAGCCCCATCAGCGCTTCGGCCCGTGGGGGCATCCATGTGGTGACGAACGTCGCCAGGTTCAGCCGTGCGCTGCCGTCGAGCAGCAGCTCATTGGCGAGCAGGTCATAGGCGATCTCTCCTCCCGTCCCGTGCTCGACCAGCGCATCACGCGGCAGATCGTGCACTCGCTGCTCACGCACAATCGCCGATGTATCGACGCCGTCACCATCGGTATCAGCGTTCACGAGTTCTCCTTTTCTCGACTAGTGACCAAGTTTCCCCGAACCAGCAGCCCGCGAGACCGGATCGCCGCCACGTCCGCGGAGGACCCACGCGAAAACTACCGCGAGCGCCGCTCCGACCAGGGGTCCGGCTATGTACACCCAGTAGCTCGACCAGTCTCCGGCGACCAGTGCGGGACCGAACAAGCGGGCGGGATTCATTGAGGCGCCGCTGACGGGCGCTGACCAGAGCCCGGCTAGAGCGACGTAGCCCCCGACGGCGAGGGCCGCGAAGCTCCCCACATTCTGAGCGCCCGAGGCTGTCCCCAGAATCACGCTCACGAGTACGGCCGTCAGTGCTATCTCCATCAGCAGCGCCTGCCAGGCGTGATAACCGGCCCCTGGGAGGGTGGCGCCGAGGTGCTCGACGTTGCCGAACACGGCCAGCGGAAAGAGGCACGCCAGCGTTGCTCCGACGAGCTGAGCGACGACGTACCAGGGCACCCGCTTCCAGGGAAAGTCACCCCGCGCGGCGAACGCGAGCGACACCCCCGGATTCAGATGCGCCCCCGAGATGGCACCCATAAAAAGGATGATCGCCATCACCATCAATCCGGGCGCAACCACGGCAGCGGCGAGGCTGATCTGTCCCTTAGCGTGGAGTATCCCGCCGCCGGCGGCTACCAAGACAAGCATGAATGTCCCGAGCACCTCCGAGAACAACCGCCGGTACCCGTATCGCGGATCCTCGAACTCCTCGCGGGACCCGTAGGCGAGCCCTAGGACGCTGCGAGCTCTAGCGGAGTCTTGCGGGGATAGCGCCACCGGATCTTGACCGGGAACCGACGCCAGATGTAAAGACACAGCGTTTTTCTCCGTCAGACGCCGGCTCGGCGCAACCCGCATTGCCGAGCCGGCAACACGACTTCGAAACTCAACCCGCGATCTCGAAACTCAACCCGCGATCTCGAAACTCAGCCGGCGATCCGCTTCCCGTACGCGACCAGTCCATAGATCGCGAGGATGTCGAGGGTGAAGAGCGCCAGCGAAAAGAACGGGTAGGCGGGGATAAAAAGCAGCTGGGCAACGGAGTTGCAGGCGAGAACGATCACCCCGACCCATCGCGAGAACTGGTTCTTGGCGAACACGCCGAAGCCCACCACGAGCTGAATCACACCGAGAATCAGCACAGTCCATCCCCAGGCGTTAAGCGAGCCCATGATGTAGTGCGTGTTCGTGCCACTATGGAAGAAGTGCGCGTTGCCGATTGCGGCGATTCCCTCGATGCAATTGAGAGTCCCGACCACCAGCAAGAGCACGCCCGCAAAGGCGACCCAGCCGTAGCCGCGGTCGTCGTCGTCGTATTCCGTGTAACTGCCGGACGCGCCTCTAGGCGCAGTGCCGGCAGAAAATGCCTCGCCCCTCGCGCTCGTAGACATTCTTTCCTCCCTGTCGTTGTCATTGACGAGCGTGCGCGCTCGTCCTGACCGCAAGGGTTTCATCGCATTTGGCCAGCGGCAATGGTGCCCTCTAGCGTCTTGAAGGGGGCTGGCACACCCACGACCGTCAGTGGCGCCTCTACCGCCCGGTCTGGATGCGCTCATCCGTTTCGGGTGATGACCGCGAATGATCTTCGGTAGATGATTCGCGGCACAGCCAGCAAGCCGCATCACGGAAGGAGACATATGTCCGTAGTAGGAGCAGATACCCACAAGACCCTGTCCGGCATTTCGTCGGGCCAGTCCGAGCTGCTGGAGGAGCTGATCGGGCTGCGCGACGTGGACCGCAACTGGAGCGGCCTCGACGGGCGCACCTTTTCACTCGTGAAGATCGCGACCCTGATCGCGCTCGACGCGCCGCCTGCTTCGTACGCGTGGCAAATCGCCAACGCACTCGAGGAAGGTGCGACGCCGGAGGACATCCTCGGCGTTCTGCGCGCCGTCGCGCCGCAGGTCGGCGGCCCGAAGGTTGTGGCGGCCGCGCCTGAGATCATGATCGCCCTCGGTCTCGACATCGACGGCGAAGGCTAGGCTCGCGATGCCACTCTTGAGACGCCGCCCCTTGCTACGCGCCGCCGCGGTTGGGGGCGGGGCGTACATGATGGGCAAGCACCGTTCTAACGTCGAGGGCGAACAGCAGTCGCAGGCCTACTCCGAGGGCCAGCAATCTGCCATGGCGGCCCCGGCGCCGCCAGCGGCGGCGCCGACGCCGTCGGCTGGGGTCTCGTCCTCAGACGTGTCCCGACTACAGGAGCTCGGCAAGCTGCACGAGCAGGGCGTCCTCACCGACGAGGAGTTCGCGCGGCAGAAGACTCTGATCCTCGGGGGCTAGACGCAGACGCGCTGGAGCAGGTACAGCCGCCGCTCCAGACGACCGGGCGAATGCCGGCCAGATTGGTGGCCGGCATTCGCGCTCCGCTCGGGACGTTCACCCTCATCGGGTGATGCAAACGCAATTTCACACTGGGAGAATCACTAACCATGTCGACTACGATGACTCCCCCGAGACGGGACCGCAGCATCCGCGCACCTCATCTCACCGTCGCCGAGCGGGTCACGCGCGGGAAGATCGCGCGGGCCGAAGTGCCGCGGTCAAACCACGCGGTGTATCAGCCCGCGCCGGACCGCCCCGACCCGATCGAGCTACTCGAAGAGCAGGCCCGAACGCGTGTGCCCGAGCTCGTCCCGATCCGCTACGGACGGATGCTGGTCTCGCCGTTCACGTTCTACCGGGGAGCGGCAAGGATCATGGCGAGCGACCTCGCCAACACGCCCAGCTCAGATCTGAAGGTGCAGTGTTGCGGCGATGCCCACCTCTCGAACTTCGGCGTCTTCGCCTCCCCCGACAGACGGCTTGTCTTCGACATGAACGACTTTGACGAAACGCTGCCCGGGCCGTGGGAGTGGGACGTCAAACGCCTTGCCGTGAGCATGCTGATCGCCGCTCGCGACGACGGCTTTGGGCGCAAGGACCAGGACCGAGTCGTGCTGGACACGGTTTCGCGGTACCGAACCGCGATGCGCGAGTTCGCGGCGATGACGACCCTAGAGGTGTGGTACGCACGAATGGAGATCGACTCCGTGCTCCAACAGTTCGCGTCCCAGTTCTCCCCTAAGCGGGTGAAGCAAACGGAGAAGGTGCTGGCCAAGGCGCGCACCAAGGACAGCATGGCCGCCTTCTCAAAGCTGTGCCAACAGGTCAATGGGCATTACGAGATCGTCGACGAATCACCACTCATCGTTCCGCTGAGGGTTCTGGTGCCCGGACCGGATGGAGAGCGCCTCTTCGAATGGCTTCACAAGATGGCGCGGAGCTTTCGCACGTCGCTCGAGTACGACCGTCGTGTTCTTCTGGAGCAATTCGAGCTTGCTGATTTTGCGCGAAAGGTTGTCGGCGTCGGGAGCGTAGGCACCCGGGCCTGGATCGCGCTCTTCTTCGGTCGCGATGGAGGGGATCCCCTGTTCCTCCAGTTCAAGGAGGCAGAGGCCTCCGTCATGGAGGAGTTCCTCGGCAAGAGCACCTTCCGCAACCACGGACAACGTGTGGTCACTGGTCAGCGGCTGATGCAGGCCTCGAGTGACATCTTTCTCGGCTGGCTCCATGTAAAGGAAGGCATGGACGGTCGGCCACGCGACTTCTACGGCCGACAGCTCAAGGACTGGAAGGGATCGGCAGAGATCGAGCAGATGGTGCCGGAAGGCATGGCCGCCTATGGTCGGCTCTGCGGATGGACGCTGGCCAGAGCTCACGCCCGCAGCGGCGACCGGGTCGCGATCGCGACGTACCTGGGCGGCGGCGACGCCTTTGATCGCGCAATCCTCGAGTTCTGCAAGGCCTACGCCGACCAGAACGAAAGTGACTATCAAGCGCTGGCCGAGGCCGTGCAGTCAGGACGGATAACCGCCGAGACGGGGCTCTGACAAGCTCGGGATCCAGAGCCGGACCAGCGCCTAGGGTCAGCGCGTGAGGAGTCCGTGAGCGACCGTTTGACCCAAATGTGATGGCCGCCACGGGGGCTGCGCCCCAACGCGGCTAGCTGGTCAGCCCCACGATCCCGTTACGCAGCAGTGCCGCCGCGAGTAGCACGATGATCACGGCGGCCATAGTCCTCGCATGGCTTTCCAGCCATCCGCGTGCAGCCTGGAGTTTGGAGATGGCTCCGTCCCGCGCGACACCAAGCGCGACCAGTGCGCCCAAGAGCGGGAGCAGCGACACAACCGCGAACCCGAGCCACAGGGCGACGTATTGCGCTGTGCTCACCTTTAGCTGAGAGATGTCCTTTAGCGCGATCGGAATAAAGCCGCCAGGATTGGCGAGCGTCGCGCCGGCGGCGACGATCGCGATCGCGGGCGAGGACGAGAGCTTGCTCATCTTCTTGATCGCGTCATCTGTCCGCCTGGGATCGCGAGGACGCCGCAGCGCTCGTACCACGTAGAGCAGCAACAAGAGCGCGGCGACCACGTCGAAGATCGCCACCCAGGTCGGGGGTTCGCTGGAACCCTTGGGGGACGAGGCGGCGTCTCCCAGCACAAATGCCGCCACGACCCCGACGATCACGGTCAGGCCGAACGCGCCGAAGAAGAACCACAGGCCGGTTCGTCCCGGTCGATCGCCCAAAACGAGCGCGAGCACGCTGAACGTCAGCGTGGTCGGCGACAACATGGCAGCCACCGCGGTCAGCCCGAGTTCGACGTCCGTCGAGGTCATTCGCCTTCACATCGCCCGGTGGACGTCTCGCCCCAGAGCGTGCTCCAGCTCGTGGAGACGTCGCAGCCTAGGCATCTTTGCTGGCTTGCCGGTATGAAGCGTGTCGAGCGCACACGCGAGGAAGCACGCGGCTCCAAGGGCCGTGTTCCAGTTGCAGGCGGCCTGGGAGAGCACCGAACCCGTCGAGGGAACGACGTACCCGCCGATGGCCGAGATACCGAAGAAGATGCAGCCGAGCAGGTTGACCGCCGGCTGCCACCATCCCGTGCCACCGCGCACCGGCAACCATCCGTGCCCGCGGTGACACGGTGAGGCTCGGTAGGCGATTGCGCCTGAGACGAGAAAACAAATCGACCCGCGCCAATCGGGCCGCCAGACAAGCTTGTTGTATTCCGAGCTCGTGACGGCCGTCTGCATCGCTTGGAAGGTGGTCACATTGAAGAACAGCGTGCCGGCGGATTGGACGATCGCGGCCCACCAGGCCGCGCGCCCGCCGCCGGCTGTGCGCCGGCCGGGCCACGCCAGCCAGCTCTGCAGCGCCCCGCCGACTGTGAAAAGGATCGAACCGACGAAGAAGGTGATGGCATCAGCCGAATCGCCGACCAGGTTCGCGTATCCCGGGAACGGGCCGATGAGAAAGCAAATCGACCCCAGCGCGAAGCACAGCGCCATCCAGCGCTGGCGAGTCATCTCCTGCCCCTCGAATTACGTTGAAGCGGGCGCACGTGTCAGGGATTCCGTGTGGGCCCGCGCGCCCGGTGGTCAGGCGCGGGCATACTCTCCATCGCCGGCAGCCGGTGGCGAGGATGGGTCTCGAGCCAGCGTGAATATCGTTTAGCCAGCGCTGCCGCGGTCATTCCGTGTACGCCAATTGAGAGGCCAACGGTGACGTAGGCGGTACGCAGGATTGTCTGTGCTCCGGCTAGGTGTGCCTGCTGGATTGCGATCACCGCGAATACGATCGAGGCGAGACCACGCGGACCAAACCAACCGAGGAATCCGACTGTTTGCCACCTGGCGCCGCTGCCGACCATCGCGAGCGCGACAGGCAACATTCGAATGAGCGTCAGGCTGAGCGCGGCGTAGATCACGATCTGCCAGCTCAGGTGCTGTAAGGACGGACCCAGCAGCACTGCCCCAAAGATCAGAAACGTGACTCCGCCCAACAGTGCACCGATTTCCTCGTTTAGCCGTGAGGCGTCCTCCGACTCGTGGGGCACGGTCGCTCCGAAGATCGCCCCGGCTAGGAAACTCGCGATGAATCCCGAGCCGCCAAGCGCGGCCGCGAGCCCGTAGGCGAGAGCCGCGGCGGCGATCGGTATCACCTGGAGCCAGGATCCGCTGATCAGCTTCCGACGGTGACCGACTGCCACGATGGCAGCAGCGATCAAACCCGCGACTACCCCACCGAGAATCCCGTAGCCAATCTCTTCCGCCACGATCGTGAGCGCGTGGTGGCTCGTGGTCGTTTTTTCCTCGACATCGGCAACCGCGAGTGCGATCAGTAGCAGCGGCACGCAGATGCCGTCATTGAGCCCGCTTTCGACGTTAAGCCCCTGCCGGATGCGCGACGGCAATCGGGGCTCGGTCACGACCGCTTGCCCCAAGGCGGCATCGGTCGGTGCCAACACGACCGCCAGCACGACCGCCTCCGCCGCATTCAATCCATTAAAGATCCCCGCCGCCAGAAGCGCCCCTGCCACGATCGTGAGCGGCAGCCCGATCGCAAGAAGTCGTAGCGGAACGGCGTATTCGCGTCTGAGAAGACGCATCTTGATGCGCGATGCGTCCGCGAACAGCAACACCGCCAGCGTCGCCTCGGCCAGTGTGCGGACGATCCCACTCGTCCGGCCAGACGTGATCCCGTCGATCACGAGCGGCCCCACCAGCAGCCCGATCAAGACAAATGCAATCGCCGGCGTGAACGGCGTGTCGCTCAGCCGGCGCGAGACTCCAGCGACGACCAAGACGGCCGCTGCAACGATCGCGAGCTCCCACTTCACACCCGCGCAGCTTCGCTCCGACGACGCGCAACGACATCCCCCAAATCAGGTGAGGGCGCAGCTTTAGGGGATCTGGAACTCAGAGCGCGACCACGACCAGGGCCACCGCTGTCAGTGACAGTGTGACCGCTGCCGCGGTCAGCCACGCGATCAGGGGCGACGTGAGCTCGGCAAACCCGCCGCGACGTAGCGCCGAGCTGGTGCGGTGCTGACGGAGCGCGCCGACCAGCAAAATCGCGACGGAGAGAATCCCATAGCCGATGCCCACGGCCCTGAAGGGCCACTCCGCGCCATGGGTCAATCCTGGGAGAAGCCGCCCCACGGCAAGGGCCACGGCGCCGACGGCGACGCCGGAACGCCACCACGCAAGCCAGGTCCGCTCCGAGGCGAGCCACGTCCGCCTGGAAACGTCGTCGGCGTCGCGTTCAGCGCTCAATAGTGAAGTAGTTGTGACTTGGCGACGTCGTACTCGTCAGGCGTGATCGCGCCGCGATCGCGGAGATCGGATAGCTCACGGAGCTGCGACGTAAGGCTGGCCGATTCGGCGGTCGATCTAGCGTCGGGCTGGTGGCGCTGCCGGCGCTGCTGGCGCCGCTCGTCAATCCATACGCGGACACGGTGTGTCGCGTCTCCGGGCCGAGCGTCAGGAAACTCCTGCATGGTCTGGCGCCGCAGTACGAACATCCCAACCAGCGCCACGACTGTGAAGACGATGATGCCCGCGGGCGTCCCAGTTGCGTGGATCGGGTCCCAGATGAAGAGGAGCGCCAGCAGGCCGAGCATTACCGCATATGCACCTGCCGGGCGATCGCGCAGGAATGGAGCGATCGCTCGGCGGCCGGCGCGCGCGGGCCGAGCGGGACCCGCGATCAGGGCGGCGATCACCAGCAGGATGCCCATGAAGACGATGCCGGCGGCGATCTGATGGAGCATCTGCGTCATGATCGTCACGACTTCGCTGACCGCCGGCTTTAGAGACGCGTCCTTGACCAATGATCCCGTGACTTGGTTTACGAAGAACGAACGTCCGAAGATGACCAAAAGGCCACCGACGATCGCCGCGAAACCTATCGTCAGCAGCGTCCTACGCCGCCGGCCGGCAGGAGCGATCACGAGCGCGAGCGCGTAAAGGACCGGGACGAGGACCGTCAACCACACTGCGAGGTGACGGAGAAAATTTCCACCGTTCTGGACCAGCTTCAGTTGATTTGACTTCAGAACGGTCAGCTGAGCGACGTTGGGCGGGAGCTTTTTGCTGGTGTCTGGTGGAAGCCCGAGACGCGAGGCGATGCTGTCGACGATCGAGGCGAGGTCGAGCGTGACCACGCCTTGCTTTATCCCGACGGGACCCTTGCCACCTTTGACGACGGTGACGAAGGTCTGCGCTGCGGCACGGTTCGCTTTCGCCCACAGGGTTTGGATGCGCGGCCGAGCCAATGCGAGATTGACGCTCTGCACGGCAACGTTTCGCAGCGCGCCGGCAGCCGGATCAGCGAGCGGTTGAAGCCTTGTCGGCAAAGCGGACTTGATCAAGTTCCCCACGTTGACGTTCGCGTACAACTGATCGACGGCGTAGTTCGCCGTGGTCGAGCGAATCGTCGGGTTTTGCAGCAGCTGGGTGCTCGTGTTCGACCAGTTGTCCGGACTGAACAGCAGCCGGTTCGCCCACACGGCAAACACCCCGACGATCAATAGCAGCGTGCTGACGCCAATCACGCTGTTCGCGAAAATCCGCCTTCCGCGGGACGGTTTTGCGGGTGGCGGCGTCCAGGTGTTTGGCGGGGTAGGCGAGCCGGGCTGGGTCGTCGAACTCGACTCTGTAGTTGTGCTCGGCTCCGTCGGCGAGGTCGCGGCGTCGGTGCCGGTTGTCCCACTGCCGGCCGGCTCGGGGACCGCACCCTCAGCGGCCTCGGCCGCGTTATCGGCCATCTCATCGCTCACGCTAATAGGTTGGTTCGCTGGAGGCCTGGAGCATCCTCTCAAAGGATGAAATCCGCCAGGGGGACATAACTAGCTCCGCATCGTCTGATTCGGGTGATTCCGTAGGAACCCATCCCTGCGAAGATCACCCAGGCGCATGGCTACCGAGCACAACAACAGCTCACCTAGAGGCGTGCTGCACGGACTCACATCTATCCCGGGGCGCGCGGCGGCGGTCACCATGAAACCAGTCACCGGGGCTGTGGGCGCGGCGGCGGGCGCCGGTATGGGCGTTCAGCGCAGAGCTATCGATCGTCTGCTCGACAGCGGCGAGCTGGAACAGTTGCTCGCCAGTCCGCGTTTGCAAGCGGTCATAGAGCAGGTGCTCGACAGCGACGGTGCCCAGAAGCTCATCGACACCTTTTTCCAGAGCGGCCTGTTTGACCGTCTTATCGAGCGCCTGCTGGCAAGCGATGGCCTATGGAACGCGATTGACGTGATCGCTGCTAGCCCGGCTGTCAGGGCCGCGATTTCGCAGCAGGGTCTTGGGTTTGCGGATCAGGTAGGTGAGGTGGTCCGGCGCCGCTCACGCACTGCCGATGACTCGATCGAGCGCATCGCCCAGCGCCTCATCCATCCGCGCCGAGAGCAGCCGGAAGGCGACCAGCCGGCGAACCCATGACTAGTCTGGACGAGGCGCCGACAGGGGTCATCACCGAGCTCTCCGAGCCGATCGGGAGCTCGGCGCCCGTCGCGACGGCGACCGAGCGCGAGGTCCGCTATATCGGGCTCATGACGCGGGGGATCGCGTTTGTAATCGACGCGGCGTTGATAAGCCTGGTCGCGTTTCTCGTCGGCGCCGCGGTGGCGCTAATCGGCTCCTTATTCCACTTCCCTCATCAGGCGAAGACGATCCTGGCGGTGATCGGAGGAGCCGCCTACGTGCTCTGGGCCGCGGGCTATTTCGTTGGCTTCTGGTCAGCTACAGGCCAGACGCCGGGCGATCGCGTGATGCAGATTCGGGTCGTCACCGTGACTCTGGAGCGGGTGAAGCCGGCCCGTGGAATTGTCCGCTGCGTCGGCCTGGTTCTGGCGACCGTGCCTTTGTTCCTCGGATACCTGCCGATCCCCTTTGACAAGAGGCGTCGTGGTCTCGCCGATTGGTTGGCACGGACGGTCGTGGTAAACGCGCCCGCCATATCGATCGCCGAGGCGACCCGCGTGAAGAAGATCTCGGCGGACGACCCGGCGAGAGCTGCTCGACCCTAAAAGATCGCGATCGGGTTCAGCGGAGAGCCGGTCCCGCGGACGATCCGTAGCGGCGCCCCCACGAACAGGAACTCCCACCGGCCGGTTCGCTCGCAGATCTCGCGGACGTCCTCGAACTGCAGGTAATCGAGCAGGTGTATCCCCATCGCGATAATCGCGAGCACGTGAATCGGAAAGGCCACGCCGTCGGTGCTGCTCGGGGCGGTGTCGCTGTTGCCGTCCGACCCCAGCACGGCGACATCCCGGTCCGCCAGGAAGGAAAGCGCCGTTGGATGAAGTCCGGCCTTCGCGTGCGGCGTATCCCACGAGCCAAGATCGTCTAAGCGACGGGCGTGGCCCGTGCGAACGAGCAAGACGTCACCCTGACCGACCCTGACGCCCTGCTCGCTTTCGGCTGTCTCGAGATCTTCGCTGAAGATGTGCTCACCGGGCTCAAGCCAGGACACGCCGCGGGCGCGGGGAACGTCGAGCAGCACGCCGCGGCCGATCAATCCGTCCTTCAACACCGCGATCGAGTCGGTGCGCGCCCCGGCGTCCGTGACCGCTGTTTCGGGCTTGCCGTTGTAGAGGGACCCGTCATAGGCGACGTGGCTGAGCGCGTCTATGTGCGTGTGGCCGTCGTTGTGGTAGTCGGCGCCGATGTAGTCCTTGTTGAAGTGTGTCTCGTCGGCGACCGCGGGTGCGGCCCCGAGCGCGGTCATGTGGTGATCGGCGGGGTTAGGGTTGTGCTCGGCCAGGTGGGTGTTCAAGGGCAAACTCAGGGTCGTCGTGATCCCCTCGCGCACGAGACCCGTTGCCGCGGCGACACGCTCGGCGGTGAGCAGATTGAGTGCCCCACGCTCGTCGTCGGGTCCCCACCGACCCCATGTACGCAGCTTTTCGAAGAGCGACCTGAACTCATCGGCGCTGACGTCCACTGCCGCTCCGGGCGCCCTAGCCGGCATGCTCACCCGCCGCCGCGGTCGCGGGTACGGGGCCACCCGCGCCGGACCCGGGCGCGTTGGCGTCGGGCGAGCTTGGCTTGCCTTGACCGCGCCGCGAGAGAAGAAGCGTGACCAGGTAGGCGACGACGACGCCGACGATGATGAGGGGCTCGTCGCCGGTACCGGCCTGGACGGTAAGCAAAGTGGCCAGCGCAATCGCGGAGAGTGGCAGTCTCAATACCGCGGCCGTGGCAGCACCCATGCCGACCGCGACCGCGGCCGTCACCGGAAAGCCGGGAAGGTGGGACGCCAAGATGCCACCGGCCGCCCCGAGGAATATCGCGGGGAAGGTGGGCCCGCCACGGAAGCTGCCGAGCGAGAGGCAATAGGCGAGCGCCTTGAACACGACGAGCAGGACGAGAGCGGCGATCGACCAGCCCCCGGCCTGGGCGACGAGCCCAGAAAGCGAGCTCTCACCTGAGAACAGCACGTAGTTGACGCTGTGACCCTCGGCCTGGGAGAACGCGATCGCCAGACCCGCAACGATCAGGCCGACGATCGGCAACACGATCAACGGTCGCGGCGCCGAGACCTTGAGGGTCAGCAGGCCACCGCGCAGGACGAAGTGGACACAGATCCCAATCGCGATCGCGAACGCGATTGTCCATCCGAACTCGCCAACCGTTGGGGCCCCAAAATGCGGCAGGTGCTGGATCGGACCAAGGGCGATCGCGCTCCTGTTCAAACCGGTCCATGACCCAATTCCGATCGCGAGTAGTGAACCAATCCCGGCCGCGAGCAGCCCCGGGACGATCACCAGCGGCAACCTCGCGCCGCCAATTCCGGTCACCTCGATCATCAGGATTGCGGCGACCAACGGGTTGACGAACAGGAAGGAGATCGCCGCAAACGCACCGGCCGCACCCACGATCTGTAGCGCCTGAGGCGGCGTGTCGCGGCGCAACAACTTGACAGTCAGCACGGCCAGAGCCGGACCGAGCGCCATCAGCGGCGCTTCAGGGCCCAGCACGATCCCAAACGCGATCCCCACCGTGGCTGCGAGGAGGACGCCGGGAAGCTCGACCGGCGTCGCCGGCTTGCCGCCGCTGAGGCCCTTGGCTGGGATGTGCCCCCCGTTCCCGGGCAGCCGGGTGATTGCAACGGCGACGATGACACCCGCTATTCCCAGGACGGGAAGCGGCCACCACACTGGCGGCCCGTGGCTGTAGCCGAGCGCGTGCGGGAGGTGCGTGTACAGCTCCTGTGTGATCTGGTGGAGGAGCTCCAAAAAGCCCCACGTGACGAATGACACGATGACTCCCACACCAGCCACGATCACAAGCAGCGTGACGTATCGCCGGCTCCCCATCATCCCAGCCGCCTGATCGGCGGTGATCGCCGGAGGGGCGGCAGAATCAGGCTCGCTGCGACTGGTCCCGGTCATAACGGCGATGTTTTCAGGCCTCGCAGCAGGGCCATCACCCCTTCCGGGTGATCAATCGCCCCGCCGCGAGCTTGCGCTGCACTAGCAACGTCAAGTAACCGCCTGTGAGCAGCATTACGATATTGACGCCCAGCACCAGCAGCGCGCCTTGGGCCTTCGTGACGTCGCTGACGCCGGCGGCGACCCCCAGGTATGCCGCGGCCGGAATCGTGGTGACTGAAATCGCCACTCCCACCGCGGAACTGGCCCGCGTCTCCAACGCGAGAATGCTCGCGATCCCGGCAACGAGCGCCACGATCGGCGTCGAGATGTTGATACTCGATAACCCCTCCAGGAATCCACCCTTCCCGACCGCAAAGCCGTTCGGAAGCAAATCAAGTGCATTCAGCAACCGGGTCATCAGCCCCGCGACCAGACAGGTGATCCCGAGGCCACATACCAGTGCGATCACGGCACGTCCAGCCAGGCGCCACCGCTTGAGCACCAGTGCGGTCGCGGCCGCCGTGACTGGGAGCGCGTCAGGGCTGATCGCCATCGCACCCACCACAAGCGTCACGTTCGCATAGATCACGCCGAACCCTGCGATCACGCCCGCGATTGCCATGAAGAGCAAGAAGCGTGCAAACGGCCGCGCATTCAAACCCGCCTGGCTGAGCAGATCGGCCCACACCACGGTCGCGAGCGGGCGCGGGGATGCCTGCTGACCGATCGTGTCCTCGCGCACCAAGACCACGTCCTGCGTCGGCACTCCCAGTCCTCTCACTTGATGTAGCGCTCGGTCGACGGCGTCGTCGGGAAGATCGGCGGTAACGAGCGCCCCGCCGCCGTCACCGTCGCCGGACCGGATTACATGTCGCGCGCCTGGAATTTCCTGTAGGCACTCCGCGACGTCCGACATCGCCTCGGACGCTCCGAACACGCGCAGCTGCAGCATGGGTCAGGTGTCGAGCCTGCGCAACGTGTCGTCGGTCGCGCCGGCGGCGGCGACGTACGCGACGTGGGTGCCAACCGCGGTCGCCATGACATCGGGCGGCCAGCGCCACGGCGGCGGTGTCCTTCCCAGGAGCGGGAAGAGCGTGAGCGTGGCGCTCATCAGCGTGCCGCCAAAAATTGCGCTCGCCCAGGGCTCGGGGATGTGTCGGCGCAGGATGCCGTGCCAGATTCCGAACACCGATCCATAGCTCCACCGCAGGGCCAAGCCCAACTCGTTCTCATCGCGCGCTGTGACGTGGCCCAGGTGCATGATCCCCGCCACGATCTGGCCTGGAACAAGCGAGTCGTCGTAGTCGAGTGGACCGCGGTGGTTGTGTCGTAGTCGCCGTTCCGCGGCATATGCGAGCGTCATCGCCGCGGTTCCTGCGGTGCCCGCTAGTGTGCTCCGCACTGGCCATGGAATCCTCGAAGCCTTCATGTCGCCTCCAGTCTGGTTACGGGTTTCCGGCGTGAGTGTTGCTTCGCATTTGTCGGGTTGCAAAGTTGCCGACGAGGATGCCGATGACCGTGACGAGGTACAGCTGACCGGTCAGCATCTCGAGTACCGCCAGCGCGTGACCTACGGGCGTTCTCGCGGTGTAGTCGCCAAAACCGGTCGTCGTCAGAACGGTGAACGAGTAGTACACGGGTATACCGCTCGCGGCGTCAGCAGCTTGATTGAAGTACGGCCCGCCCTCGACGGCCGCCACGAACGCGATCGCCGCGGAGAACAAGAGTCCGATCGAGAGGTAGATCGCCAGCGCCCCTGCGACGGCCTGAACCGTCACTCCGTGTTCCCTGACGAGCCGAAGCAGTCCGCCGATCAAACTGACCGGGACCGCGGCCAGAAGCAACGTCGTCACTGCAAATGTGAGGTCCAGCCCGAAGACGCCTGTGGCCACCAACACCACGACAAGGAGCGCTGCCACGATCACGGTAAGTGCACGTATCCGGCGCACCTCTCCTTTCGCTCTCGACGTCCCCACGGCGACGGCCAGCGCGCTGCCCGCCAGCGCGGGGTCGATCGCGTGAGCCCAGTCGGCATCTGGCGCGACGATCGCGAACACAAGAAGGAGGACCAAAAGCAACAAGACGACTCCGTAGCGATACTGGCCTCCGCGGACCGGAGTGCCTCGGCGTGCGCGGGGAGCGTGGGCAGTCATTGGCCTGATGGCTCCAACTTGAACACCCGGTCGACGAGCTCAAGCCCCTCTTGGCGGTGCGTGATCAACAGCACCGTGCGGTCGCCAGCCGCGTCAAACACATCGCGCACTAGCTCGCGGGCCGTGTCCGGATCCAGGTGCGCCGTTGGCTCATCGAGCACCAGCACCGGGGCACCGGCGAGCAGCGCGCGAGCCAGGACGATGCGTTGGCGCTGCCCGCCCGAGAGCTCACGCCCTCCCTCGCCCACGAGCGTGTCGAGGCGTTGTGGCAGACGATCCGCCCAGCTCCATATGCGCGCGCGACGGAGCGCCTGTTCGACCTCCCAGTCGCTCGCGTCCGCTCGAGGCAGCCGGACGTTGTCTTTGATGCTCGCCGTGAACAGGTGCGAGTCCTGGCCGGCGACTGCTATTGCGCGCCGGACGTCCTGCGCCGCGTAGGCGCGTAGGTCCTGATCAGCGATCGTCACCCGACCCGCCTCGGGGTCGAGAAACCGAAGCATGAGATTGGTGACCGTGGTCTTGCCGACGCCATTCGGGCCCACCAACGCGACGCGCTCGCCGGGCTCGAGACGAAGAGTGAGGCCATCGAGCGCCAGCTGTGGCCGTCGCGGGTAGCGGGCCCTCACGTGGTCGAAACCGATCGTGAAGGGCCACCGCGGGGCCGGCAGAGGAGCACCGGAATCGCTTACGGCAGCCTCCTGGTTGATTGGCTCTAGGACCCGCCGTCCGGCGGCAAGCGTCGAGGACAACTCGCGAGCGGCGCCAGCCAGCGGCGTTACGGCGTCAAACGTCGCCAGCGCCAGCAAAGCCAGCATCGCAATCAGGACGCGGTCGAGCGCGCCATGTCCCGACGCCACGGCCGCAACCGCGAGTACAGCCGCCACCGTCACACCAGTCGCCACGAGGCCCAGGGCGTCGCCCATTCCGGCCACGAGCGCGTCGCGTCGTGCGAGGGAAACCAGCGTTTTGTCGACCGCGGAGACTCGCGCGAGGCGAGTCCGTTGCGCTCCGAAGGCGACCGTCTCGGCCCCGCCGTCGAGCAGCTCGACGAGCTCCGCAGAGAGCTCGCCGCGCGCACCGGCCTGACGCCGACCCGCCCGGGCGCCGAACGCGCCGCTCAGCGCGGGCACGACGAGCGCCCCAACCAGCAGACCGATGGCGAGCACAATCCCCGCGGCCGGGCGAAAAGCGTAAGCGACCCCGACCGAAAGGGCGCCAGCGAGGAGCGCTACCAGGGGCGGGCCGAGGCCGCGCAGATAGAGGTTCTGGAGCGCGTCTACATCGCCGACCATGCGCGCGAGCAGGTCGCCCTTGCGGTAGTAATCGAGCTGGGCAGGAGCGAGTGGTTCGATTCGCTCGAAGAACCGCACGCGTACGCGGCCCAGCACGCGCAGTGCGAAGTCGTGGGAGCTCAACCGCTCGAGGTAGCGAAGAACCGGTCGGCCGAGCCCGAAGAACTGCACCGCCACGATCGTGACCATCAGCGACAGGACGGCAGGGCGCTCGGCCGCTCGCGAGATCAAGTAGCCGGCCGTCGCCATGAGCCCCACGCCGAAGCTGACAGTGAGTGCGCCGAGAACGGCCGCCAGCGCGAGACGAGAGCGGGGTGCGCGGGTAAGCCGGAGTAGCGTCCGGAGCGTGGTGACCTGGTTCACGCCGCGCTCCGTTCTTGTTGTGCTGCGATGCGCCCATCGGCCAGACGGGCGAGACGGTCGGCGTGCGCAACAACTTCTCGGCGGTGGGCGATCAGAAGAACCGTCCGGCCAATCTGCAGGCGTTGGATGGCGTCGGACACGATCTCGACGCCACGCGGGTCGAGATCGGCGGTGGGCTCGTCGAGTATGACGAGCGGGGCGTCCCTCAAGAAGGCGCGAGCGATTGCGATCCGGCGGCGCTCTCCGGGAGAGATGATGTGCTGCCCGTCCCCGACGAGCATGTTGTAGCCGTTGGGGAGCGAGCGGATTAGGTCATCGGCGCCGGCCAGCGCACACGCCTCACGGACTCTCCTGTCGGAAGCTCGCGGGTCGCCGAGCCGCACGTTATCCGCGACCGTGGCGCGGAACAGAGTGGGATGCTGTGGGATCCAGGCGACAAGCCCCCTCCATTGCTCCAGGTCGCACGAGGACAGGTCCGCGCCGCCCACCATAACCCGCCCGGAGCTGGGCTGAACGAGCCCGAGCAGCAGCGCGGCAACGGTGCTCTTCCCGGCGCCACTTTCGCCGACGAGCGCCACCGTCTCTCCTGGTCGAAGCTCGAGATCCAAGTGGTCGAGCACCGGGACCGGACGCGCGGGATACGCGAACGACACCTGCGTGAATCGCACGGGAACCTCGCGCGGAGTGGGTGCAGGCCACGAGCCCCCGGACACGGCCGCATCTGGAGCGTCCAGCAGTGCGAACATCCGCTCCGCGACAGCGAGCCCGTCGGCGCTCGCGTGATACTCCGCGCCGAGCCGTCGAAACGGCAGATACAGCTCGGGCGCCAGGATCAGCACGGTCAGGCCCGCCTGCAAGCCGAGACTCCCGCCCACGAGGCGTAGGCCGGCGGCGACCGCCACCAGCGCCACTCCGAGCGTCGCCGCGAGCTCGAGAACAGAGCCCGACAAAAAGCTCACCCGCAGGGTCTGCATCGTCGTCGCTCGATAGCGATCCGAGACCCTTTCGATTCTCCCCGCCTCTTCCTCCGCTCGCCCGAATGCCCTCAGCGTTGGCAGACCCCTTACGACGTCCAGGAAGTGCGTGGACAGCTGTCGGAGCGCATGCCAACGTTCTCGCGTCCGTTGCTCGGTGTAGCAGCCGACCAACCACATGAATACCGGCACGAGCGGCAGCGTCAGGAGCATGATCAGCGCGGACTCGAGGTCGACCACGGCCACCCAGGCGATGACGAGCAGCGGAACCACCGTGGCGAGCACGACCTGAGGCAGATACCGCGCGAGGTAGCCCTCGAGTCCCTCGATCCCCTGCACCGCGAGGGCGGCTATCTCGCCGCCCTCGATGCCGTCGACTGCGATTGGCGCTCCGCGCAGCCGCTTCTCCACCAGCGCGAGACGGAGCTCCGAGAGGACGCTCCAGGCGGCGCGGCGACCCGCCACCTCCATCCCCCACGTGCATGCCGCCCGAAGCGCGAACGCTCCCGTCAGCAAGATGAAATCCAGCCCAAGCGAGCGAAGTGGGGCGCCGTAAAACGCGCGGGCGACGATCCGCGCCAGCAGCGTGGCCTGCGCGAGCACCGCCAGCGCGGTGACGATTCCGAGAATCGTGTCGACTGCAATCAGCGGTCGCGCCGACTTCGTTCGTCGGAGCAGGCGCGGGTCCAGGGCGCGCACGATGACCTATCCGGAGGTTGAGCTACCGCTGCTGCCCCCGGCCGCCGTGGGCCCGGCCGGGGAGGAGACGCCCGCTGTTACAGGAGTGGTTGACACCGCGGGTCCGGCCGAGGCAGGTTCCGCGGTCACCCGCCGCCGGAATACGCGGAACGACCAGCCCTGGTAGGTCAGCACGACCGGGAGCAGCAGCAGTGCGGTGACCGACATCACGACCAGCGGGTAATGGCCGGCGGCCACGTTGTTGACCGTCAGGTTAAAGGCGGCATTGGTGCTCGAGACCATCACGTTGGGGTAAAGCGCGATGAAGATCTGGCCGATTGCCGCAGCGATCGCGAAAGCGGAGGCGAAGAACGCCCAACCATCCTGGTCGGTTCGCACCAGCGCAGCGGCGAAGATCACGGCGATCATGCCGAAGATCTGCGTGGGCTGCGGGACCGTGCCGCCGCCGATGACCACTAGCGTCCACACCACCCAGGCGAGGTTGATGACGATCGCGAGGGGCCCGATCGCGGCGCCGCCCACGCGCGCACGCTCGCGCAAGTGACCGGTAGTCCGCAGCTTGAGGAAGGTGGCGCCGTGGAGCAACGACAGCGTCACGAGCGTCACTCCGGTCATCAGCCCGTAGCCCGTCAACAGGTCGCCAAAGTTCCCCGTGAAGTCGTGGTGCTGGTTGATCGGAAGCCCCGTCAATAGGTCACCGAGACCAACCCCAAGCAGAAGCGGAACCAGCAGGCTGCCTACAGTCGTCGCCCAACTCCACGTGCGGCGCCAATGGTGACTTTCACGCTTGCCGCGGTACTCGAACGACACCCCGCGCGCCATCAGCGCCAACAACACCAGCAGCAGCGCCAGATACAGCGCCGAGAACATCGTCGCATACCAGCCCGGGAAGGCAGCGAACATGGACGCGCCAGCGACGACCAGCCAGACTTCGTTGCCGTCCCACCACGGACCAATCGTGTTGATCGCCGCGCGCCGCGCCGTTTCCGAGCGGCCGACGAACGTGTGCAACATGCCGACCCCGAAGTCGAACCCCTCGAGCACGAAGAACCCCACCCAGAAGAAGGCGACGATGACGAACCAGATCGTGTGAAGGTCCATCGCCTCAGTAAGTCAGAGCGGGAGCGACGCCGCCCTCGCCCGTTTCGGTGGCCTCCGCATCGGCCTGCGCCAAGCCACGGCGTGAGTAGCGCAGCATCAG
>DASYAP010000050.1:0-29967 GCA_036501265.1 Solirubrobacteraceae bacterium
GTCAGGAACATGTCAAGCCCAGGTAAGGTTCTTCGCGTTGCGTCGAATTAAACCACATGCTCCGCTGCTTGTGCGGGCCCCCGTCAATTCCTTTGAGTTTTAGCCTTGCGGCCGTACTCCCCAGGCGGGGCACTTAATGCGTTAGCGCCGGCACGGGGGGAGTCGACACCCCCCACACCTAGTGCCCATCGTTTACAGCGTGGACTACCAGGGTATCTAATCCTGTTTGCTCCCCACGCTTTCGCGTCTCAGCGTCAGTACCGTCCCAGCGAGCTGCCTTCGCTATTGGTGTTCCTCCTGATATCTGCGCATTTCACCGCTACACCAGGAATTCCACTCGCCTCTTCCGGACTCTAGCTCGACAGTATCCGCCCGCCTCCCGGGGTTGAGCCCCGGGCTTTCAGAGCGGACTTACCGAGCCGCCTACACGCTCTTTACGCCCAATGATTCCGGACAACGCTAGCCCCCTACGTATTACCGCGGCTGCTGGCACGTAGTTAGCCGGGGCTTCTTCTGAAGGTACCGTCACTCCGGCCGGCTATTCACCGACGAAGCTTCGTCCCAACTGAAAGGGGTTTACAACCCGAAGGCCTTCTTCCCCCACGCGGCGTTGCTGCGTCACGCTTCCGCGCATTGCGCAAGATTCCCTACTGCTGCCTCCCGTAGGAGTCTGGGCCGTGTCTCAGTCCCAGTGTGGCTGATCGTCCTCTCAGACCAGCTACCCATCGTCGCCTTGGTGAGCCGTTACCTCACCAACAAACTAATGGGCCGCGGGCCCATCCCGATGCGGAGGCCGAAGCTTCCTTTCCTCACCAGCCTTGAGGCCGGCGGGCACATTTGGTATTAGCCCGAGTTTCCTCGGGTTGTCCCAATCATCGGGGCAGGTTACCCACGTGTTACTCACCCGTTCGCGGCTTTGCCCCAGGCCGAAGCCTGGTTCGTCGCTCCACTTGCATGTATTAGGCACGCCGCCAGCGTTCGTCCTGAGCCAGGATCAAACTCTCCGTGAAGAACTACATGACGGGCTCACGAATGAACCCGCTTCACAAAGAGCCGTCAAGGAGAGGCCCGTCGTGCGGGAGCGCGGGTGCGCTCCAACGGACGGGCAAAACCCTGGGCCTGTCCCTGTGGATCAGGCCCCTGCGCCACACGAGGAGGCCGCGTACACCGCGAGCCTCGGGCGCAAGACGGGGTCAATTCTGATTCACCGCCAGCGAGGGCCGTAAAGCCCTTGCGGCGGCATCGAACCTGGACACACACAATCTCAGCCAGGGTGGCCGAGATGGTGCGCATGCTGTTGAGTTTTCAAAGACCGTCGCACCTCTTCGGAGAGGTGGCTCCTCTCCCAACGTGCGCGCTCGGACACCCGCAAAGAAGCGCCGGGCCCGAGGCGGACTGCCGAGTATAGCGCCGGATCCCAGGGCCGGTCAGCGGTGAGGCGGTGAAGCACCGGGGCTCAGTCGTCTTCAGCTGACCACCTGGACGAGCACAGTGCGCTGCCGGGGCCGATCGTCGAAGTCGATCAAAACGACCTGCTGCCACGTTCCCAGCGCGAGCCGGCGGTCCACGAAGGGGATCGTCTCGGAAGGGCCGATCACTGCTGCGCGTAAGTGTGCATGGGCGTTTGTGTCGTGGTTGAGGCGGTTGTGGTCGTAGGCGGCATCGCGAGGGACCAGCCGGTCGAGCAGCGCGGTCAGATCGCGCACACCGCCAGGCTCGTACTCCATAGTGGTCACGGCGACAGTGGAGCCTCGCGCAAACACCGTCACGATGCCGTGCTCTGCGGAGGCGCCCTTGACGATGCGGCCGACTCCCTCCGTCAGGTCGACGATGTGGCCGTTGCCCTCGGTCTCAAACCGGAGCGCGCCGCCGTGGACCGTCATTTCGCAGGTCCGACTACCTGGACGCGGGCGAAGCGGCGCTTGCCAAGCTGGAGCACCTTCCCCGCGACTTGCTCGACAGGGACATCCAGGGTGCCGTTGCTAACCCGTTCCCCTTCGATACGAACCGCGCCCTGGCTCAGGCTCCGTCGGGCCTCCGAGGTGGTGATGCTAAACGCATCCGCCAGCAGCGCAGGTAGATGAACGGCCCCATCCCCGGCCGGCCAGCGGATCGACGGAATGTCGGTAGGAGGTTCGTGTCCGATATGGACGCGATCGAACTCCTGCTCCGCGGCCGAAGCCGCCTCCTCACCGTGGAAGCGGGCGACAAGTGCGCGCGCCAGGGCTCGTTTCGCGTCGCGAGCCTCCAGTTCCTGAGGCGGCGAGGTGCCCAGTAGCAGTGAGTACCACGTCTCGAGCGCCCCGTCCGGCACGCTGAGCGTCTTTCCGAAGATCTCGCCCGGTGGTTCCGCGACGCCCACGTAGTTGCCGAGCGACTTCTGCATACGCCGCTTCCCATCGGTACCCGGGAGGAGCGGCATGGTCATGATCGCCTGCTGATCCTGCCCGTAGGCGCGCTGGATGTCCCGTGCGCGCAGAAGGTTGAACTTCTGGTCAGTGCCTCCAAGCTCGATGTCGGCGCGCACCGCAACGGAGTCGTACCCCTGCATTAGCGGGTAGAACAGCTCGAGCAACGCGACTGGGACCCCCTCCCGCAAGCGGGTGGCGAAATCTTCGCGCTCGATCAGCTGGGAGACCGTCATCGAGCGGGCCAGCCGGAACAGCTCGTCCATGGTCATGTCGAGCCACTCGCTGTTCCGACGTACCTCGACCCGCTCGCGGTCCAGGATCGCGGCGGCCTGCTCTTGGTAGGTGTGGGCGTTGTGCTCGATCTGGGCGGTCGAGAGGACGGGACGAGTCTCGGAGCGGCCGCTCGGATCGCCGATGCGAGCGGTGAAATCGCCGATAATCAGCACAACCACGTGGCCGGCGTCCTGAAACTCCCTCAGCTTCTGCAAAACGACCGTGTGCCCGAGGTGGATGTCGGGCGCGGTCGGGTCGATGCCGAGCTTCACCCGCAGCGGTCGTCCCAGGTCGAGCTTGCGCTGCAGATCGCCGGTTGGCAGGGAGTCGACCGCGTTGCGCTCGAGCCATGCGGCGAGCGCCTGTGCGCCCGGTCCATCCCCGCTCCGGCGCGGGGAATCGCCAGAGGGATCCATCCGCGCCAATGCTAGACTCCCCGCGCCCCGTGGGGGCCGTCGCCGTCCCGGTCCCCCTGCTCGTGCGGTCCACTAGGCCGGGGCAACCAGGGCGCTTGGCGCCGGGACCAACAGATCTCATCGAGGAGCGATGACGACGAAATCCGAGCGCTCACCGTGACGAGTCGCGTTCTCCAACACTGATCGTGGCTCGCATCGCAGAAGAACAAAGCCAGGGCACCGTCGAGGAGCCTCTCCCCTACGGCCCTCCCGGGCGCGGTGGCGGTAATGGTCGCCCTGGCGGGGGTGGCGGCGGAGGTCCGGGCCGCCACGGCGATGGCCGGGGGCGCGGACAGCGTGCCTGGTGGCGCCGGCTGCGCTGGCTGCGCTTCCTCACGATCCTCGCGGGCTTGAGCGTGCTCGCGCTTGCCTCGGCGCTCTTCGGGATGATGATGGCGGTCGCCTCGGACCTACCGCAGCTCGAGAACCGCCAGCAGTACAAGCACGAGGCCAACTCGTTCATGTACGACTACCGCGGGCGGCCGATCGGGATCTTCGCGCCTCCGAACCACACGGTATTCGTCTCCTTCAATCAGATCTCGCCGTGGATGCGCAAAGCGATGGTGTCGATCGAAGACCGCCGCTTCTGGCAAGACCCCGGCTTCGACATCAAAGGCATCCTGCGCGCCGCCTGGAACGACCTGACCGGCGGTTCTCGCCAGGGAGCCTCGACGATCGCCGAACAGTTCGTCAAGAACGCCCTGGCCGAGCAGAACAACCGCACGATCCTTGAGAAGCTTCGGGAGGCTGCGCTCGCCTTCCAGCTGACCCGTCGCTGGTCGAAGCAGAAGATCCTTACGCAGTACCTGAACTCGGTCTATTTCGGCAACGGTGCGTACGGGATCGAGTCCGCTGCGCGGGTCTATTTCGGCAAGCTCCACGGCTACGACCCCAACGCGGCCACCGACGGGTCTAAGGGGGGCTGCGGCGACTCGACGCCCCACATCAAACGGCCCGAGTGTGCCTCGGTGCTGAAGCCATGGGAGGCGGCGCTACTGGCCGGAATGGTCGCCTCGCCTGGGCAGCTTGATCCCGCCGTGGCCTCGGCGGCCGCTCGCGCGCGCCGGAACACCGTGCTCGCAGACATGCTCCAGCAGAACTACATCACGCGCGCCCAGTACAAGCGCGGGATCGCCGCCCCGCTGCCCACCGCAAGCGACATCGAGCAGCCTCAGGAACCGAGCGCCGCGCCGTACTTCACCAGCTGGATCCGGCCCGAGATCCTGCAGGCGATGGGCATGGGCCGCGGGGTGCCGGCCGACGTGGCGGAGTACCGCGCCTACTACGGCGGCTTGAAGATCCACACCACGCTGGACCTGCGCATGCAAAAGGCTGCCGATAAGGCGATCTCTTCCTCGCTCCCGCATGACCCGGGCATGACCGCCACGCTCGTGACGATCGACAACAAGACCGGCGAAGTCCGGGCGATGGTGGGCGGCCCGGTCGTCAACGGGCACGAGGACTTCAGCCGGTACCCGTTCAACATTGCCACCGAGGGCTTCCGTCAGCCGGGCTCGGCGTTCAAGCCGTTCACACTCGCTGCGGCGCTCGAATCCGGCATCTCGCCGAGCTCGGTGTGGGTCTCCGCGCCACAGCGGCTGCGCGTCGACGGGCAGCCGTTCGTCGTGCATAACTTTGCAAACCAGTATTCGGGACACATCTCGCTCGCCAACGCCACCGCTGTTTCCGACAACTCGGTCTTTGCGCAGGTCGGAGCTCGGGTGGGCACGAGGCGCATCGCGAGGATGGCCACCCGCATGGGCATCCGGTCACCGGTGTCACTGAACCCCTCGATGATCCTCGGCGGCCTCACGACGGGGGTCTCGACCCTGGACCTGGCACACGCCTACGAGACTCTCGCCGACGGCGGGCGAAAGGTCTACAACCCGGTACTTGGGTCACAGGATCAAGGTCCCATCGGGATTCACGCGATCACCTGTCCGGTATGCGCCCACTCTGGCATCCCCACGCACCTCATAAACCATCCCACCTACAAGCGGATAATCCCGGCGACGATTGACAGCACGGTCCACCAACTGCTCACGGGCGTGGTCACTGGTGGTACCGGCACGCACGCTGCCATCAATGGAATAGACGTCGCGGGCAAGACTGGGACGACGCAGAGCTACGCCGACGCCTGGTTCGTCGGCTGGACGCCGCAGCTCACCACCGCGGTCTGGGTGGGGTATCCCAACAAGCTCATCCCGATGCGCACGCAGTACCAGGGCGGGCCCGTCGATGGCGGCACCTATCCGGCCATCATCTGGCACAACTTCATGGTCCAGGCGCTACAGATCCTCTCCCAGGAGGAACCATCCGCGAACATCTTTCCGCCGACGACCACCACCCCCGTCGCCCCCGCCACGACGCCCGCTCCGGTCTTGACGACCCCGGTCACGCCGACTCCCACCACGCCCGTGACCCCGACCGCTCCGGCACCGTCGACAACGCCGGTCACGCCGACGACACCGGTGGCGCCCACCACGCCGGCGGCGCCGACCACCCCGACTACGCCGATCACGCCTACCACGCCCACGTCGCCCACGACGCCCACGACACCCGGCACCGGGTAGGACCCCGGGGGCGGCGGGCAGGGCGGGTAGCTACGAGCGGTCGAGTCGCGGAAACGGCTGCGATGCGAACCTGCTCCCCGCGGCGCCGAACCGCCACGGGAGCTCCTGCGCCCTGGTGATCCCGATCCGGGTGGAGACCGCGATCTCAACGTCGCGCCACGCCGGCGGCGGCGCCGAGATCACAACAGGACCACGGGCGAGATCGCAGCCGTTGTCGCGCAGCGCGATCCCCAACGCCTGCGTGAGCTTCCCTGGCCCCGAGCACAGTCGGTTGAGCCGGTCCAGCCCGCGCCTCTCCCGCATCAGCTCGATCCCTTCCGTCGGCTCGAGCGCGCGGATCAGCACTGCCGCGCCGACACCCTGGGGCTCGGTGACCGCGTTCAGCATCGCGTGGACCCCATAGGAGCGGTAGACGTACGCCCGGCCCGGCGGGCCGAACAGTGTGCTCGTTCGTGGCGTGAGACCGGCGAAGGCATGACAGGCCGGCTCCGAGTGGTGGTATGCCTCCGTCTCGACGATGACGCCCGCACACTCGTCGTGGGAGACCACGCAGCCGACCAGCGCGCGGGCCACGTCAACCACCGGGTGGTCGTAGAAGCTCGCCCCGAGGGGCCCGCGGCGGACCCTCCCGCGCGCAGAACGACCCGCGACGCTCACGAGGAGTCTCCGAGCGCCGCGCGGGCACGCTCGAGCTGCTCGCGCACGCGCTCGAGACTCGTGCCGCCGTCCGAACGCTTGGACTCGAGCCACCCGCGGTCCCGGAGCAAGGCGTAGAAGCCTTCGCCGAGCTGGGGGGCGGCCTGGTCGAGCTCCTCGGGGGTGAGTTCGGAGAGCCGCTTGCCGCTCTCCAGCGCGAGCCGCACCAGCGATCCCACGATCCCGTGTGCCTCGCGGAACGGGACGCCGCGCCTCACAAGCAAATCGGCGATATCCGTCGCCGCGAGGAACTCGTCGGCGGCGGCCGCCTCAAGCCGGGCGCGGTTGAAGGAGATCGACTCGATCATGCCCGCCGTCGCTTCCAGGCACAGCTCGAGCGTGTCGGCGGCGTCGAAGAGATGGTCTTTGTCCTCCTGCAGATCCTTGTTGTAGGTGAGCGGGAGGCCGTGGAGGACCCCATGCAGCGCAACCAGGTGGCCCGCGATCCGGGGGGCCTTGGCCCTTACCAGCTCAGCCGCATCGGGATTCTTCTTCTGGGGCATGATCGAGGAGCCCGACGCCCAGGCGTCCGCCACCTCGGCGAAACCGAACTCCTCGCTTGACCACAGGACCAGCTCGCCCCCTAGCCTCGAGAGGTGGGTTGCGCACGTCGCAGCAGCGGCCAGGTAGTCGAGCACGAAATCGCGGTTGGACACCGCATCGATCGAGTTGGGGGCGATCCCGTCAAAGCCAAGCTCGGCCGCAACAGACGCTCTGTCGGTCTCGAAGTTCACGCCCGCCAGAGCCCCAGCGCCAAGCGGCAGGGAACGGGTCGCTGCGACGGCCTGCCCGAACCGCTCGCGGTCGCGGACCAGCATCCACACGTACGCCAGCAAGTGGTGGCTGAGATAGACCGGCTGGGCTCGCTGCAGGTGGGTATAGCCGGGCATCTGCCAGTCCAGATGCATTTCGGCGCGCCTCAAGAGCGTACGGGCCAGCGCGCTTGAGAGCTCGACCGCCCTGAGCGCGCGACCACGCACGTACAAGGCCATGTCGGTGGCCACCTGATCGTTGCGTGAGCGGGCGGTGTGGAGCTTGCCCCCCACCGATCCGGCAATTTCGGTGACGCGTCGCTCGATTGCCATATGCACGTCCTCGTCTGAGTCGGCGAAGGAGAACGAATCCTCCTCCACCTCTTTCTCGACGCGGTCGAGCGCCTCGCGCAGCACGTCACGATCGCTCGCCGAGATGATCCCTGCTCGCGCCAGCATCGCGACGTGGGCACGCGAGAGCTCGAGGTCGCAGCCGGCCAGCCGCCAGTCGAACGAGATCGAGTCGTTCAGGCGCCGGAAGGTGTCGTCCTGGGGCTCGGAGAAGCGGGCCATGGGCGGCCGGATCTTAGGGTTCCGGGGCGCCGCTCCGGTGCCCACTCCGAGCCGCTGCCCGGGGCCGCAGTGGCCGTGGGCCAGAGACAGAATCGAGCGTGTCCGCCAAGGTGTCAGCCACCACCTCGACCTGACTGTCGCTCATCTGTGAAAAGAAGGGCAGCGCAAGCGAGCGCGCGGCAACGTCCTCGCACACCGGAAACTCACCTTCGCGGTGGGCGAAGCGCTCTCGATAAAAGCTCATCAGGTGCACCGCGGGGAAGTACGGCTTGCTGGGAATCCCCCGCTGGGCGAGCCCGTGCGCGACCGCGCCTCGGTCAGTCCCTCGCGGAAGCGCAACGACGAACACGAACCAGCCCCGCCGGATGGAGCCGGTCTCGGGACAGGGCAGGTCGAGGCCCTCTAGGCCCGCCAGGGCCTCCCGGTAGCCGTCGGCCACGCGCGCTCGTCCCGCGAGCATCTCGTCCAGGTGCTCAAGCTGTGCGAGACCCAACGCGCACGCCACATCCGACAGGCGATAGTTGAACCCAAGCCTGTCATGGTCAAGCCACCCGAGGTCCGCGGCCCGGCCCTGGTTTCGCTCAGAATCGATCCGCTCCTTGATCGGCTCCTCGCCGGTGGTGACCGTCCCCCCTTCGCCGGTCGTGAGCTGCTTGTTGGGATAGAAGCCGAACACGGCCGGGTGACCGCGGCCGCCGACCGGTACGCCCTCGGCGTCGACTGCGCCCAGCGCCTCGCACGCGTCCTCCACGATTGGAAGTCCCATCCGTTCAAATGCCGGGACATCGGCCGGATACCCAAACACGTGGACGGGGAGCACCGCGGCGGTGCGGTCGGTCACGGCCGCGGCGGCGGCGCTGGGGTCGAGGTTCAGCGTGAGCGGATCGATGTCCGCAAATATCGGCCGCGCGCGTTCGTAGATCGCGACATTGGCGCTGGCGACAAACGAGAACGGAGTGGTGATGACCTCGTCGCCATCGCTCACACCCGCGGCACGCAGCGCAAGATGAAGCCCGGCAGTACCGCTCGACACCGCGCTTGCGAACGGCGCTCCCACCCGCTTGGCAAAAGCGTGCTCAAAGCGCTCGAGCATCGGCCCGAGCGAGAGTCGGCCCGAGCGCAGCGCCTCCAGTACGAGCTGCTCTTCGCGCTCCCCGATCACCGGTTTGGCGAGCGGGATTTCCTGGGGCACGCTCACCGCGGGAGCAGGTTCATGAACCGCGCGAGGTCATGCTGCCCGCGCCGCGGCGATCGGGGCGCGGGTCTTGACGCTCCTGCATCCCGAACTCGATCGAGTCGACCAGCGCCTCCCAGGAAGCCTCGATCACGTTTTCCGAGACTCCGATCGAACCCCACACCTCCTCCCCGTCCGAGGCGTCGAGCAACACGCGCGTCACGGCGCCGGTGCCCTTGGCCTCGTCGAGGATCCTGACCTTGAAGTTCACGAGGTCGATCTCGGCAAGCTCGGGGTGGATCTGGACCAGCGCCTCGCGCAGCGCCCGGTCCAGCGCGTTCACTGGCCCGTTTCCTTCGGCCGTGCGGACGTAGCGTTCGCCGTCCACCCAGATCTTGATCGTGGCCTCGGTCTCCACCCGGCCGTCAGCGCGCTTCTCGACGATCGCTCGCCACGACTCTAGGCGGAAGAGGGGCTCATACGAACCCGTCTGCTTGCGGAGCAGCAGCTCGAACGAGCCATCCGCCGCTTCGAAGTGGTAGCCGCGATGCTCGAGCTCCTTGACCCGCTCCACCACCTCGTTCGCGGCCTGATCCGAGAGCTCGATGCCGGCGTCTTTGGCGCGCTCGCTCACCGTGCGGCGTCCCGACAGCTCGGAGATCAAAAGCTCGCGCCGGTTCCCGACAAGCGCGGGGTCGAGGTGCTCGAAGGTGGCCGGGTCCGCGGCCACGCCCGCGACATGCAGCCCGCCCTTGTGCGCGAAGGCATTTCGTCCGACGTACGGCTGGTTCGGATCAGGCGTGAAGTTGAGCAGCTCCGCCAGGAAGTGAGCAGTACCGGTCAGCGACCGCAGCTGGTCGTCGGTTACGCAATCGAGCTCCAGCTTGAGTTGGAGGTTCGGGATGATCGAGACGAGGTTGGCATTGCCACAGCGCTCGCCATACCCGTTGATGGTGCCTTGGACATGCGTCGCCCCGTTCTGCACGGCCACGACCGAGTTCGCCACGCCGCAGGCGGCGTCGTCGTGACAGTGGATCCCGATCCGGACGTCGGCAGGCAGGAGCTCGCGCATGACCTTGGCGATCGCGTCGGCGACGCGATCGGGCAGCGTGCCGCCGTTGGTGTCGCAGCAGACCAGGGTCCCGGCGCCCGCGTCGGCGGCTGCGCGCAGGCAGCGAACGGCATAGGCCGGATCGTCGGCGAAGCCATCGAAGAAGTGCTCGGCGTCGTAAATGACCCGCTTGCCCTGGCTGACCAGGAAGGCGACGGTTTCTTCGATCATGCGCAGGTTCTCGTCTCGGTCGACTCGAACCACCTTGTCCAGATGTAGCCCCCAGGTCTTGCCGACCACGGTGCACACGGGCGCGAAGCAGTCGGCGAGCATGCGCACGGCGGGATCCCTGTCTGCCGTGAGGTGGCGGCGTCGAGTCATTCCGAAGCCCGAGATCTGAGCGTGGTCGAAGCGCTCGCGTGCCAGCAGCTCAAAGAGCTCGAGCTCCTTGGGATTTGACGCCGGGAAGCCGGCCTCGATCAAGTCGACGCCAAGCTCGTCGAGCCGATGGGCGACGCGCAGCTTCTCGCCCGCCGAGAGCGACATGCCCTCGCCCTGCATGCCGTCGCGCAGCGTGGTGTCGTACAGCTCGATCGCGGTCATGGCCAGTGCCGTGGACGCGCCCGCTCAGGCGGCCTGACCCGAGGGGACCGCAACAACGTCAAGCCATTCCGCGTAGCGTGGATCGCGGCCGTGCAGCGCGTCGTCGAACACCTGTTGGATCTCCTTGGTGATCGGGCCCGGCCGCCCGCCGCCGATCGGATGATCGTCGAGCTCGCGCACGGGAACGAGCTCCGCCGCGGTGCCCGTCAGGAAAACCTCGTCGGCCATGTAAAGCTCGGCTCGCGCGAGGTCGCGCTCGATCAGTTCATAGCCCAGGTCACGGGCAATCTGGATGATCGAGCGGCGTGAGATCCCGTCCAGGATCCCCGCAGTCTGGGGCGGGGTGATGATCGTCCCGTTTCGCACCGCATAGATGTTCTCGCCGCTGCCCTCGCACACAAAGCCGTGGGAGTCGAGCAAGATCGCCTCGTCGTAGCCTGCCTTGGAGGCTTCGATCTTCGCCAGCACGCTGTTCAGATACTGGCCGCAGGCCTTGGCATGCGGGATCAGCGCCTCGTGAGGGATTCTCCGCCAGCTCGAGACCTTGGCCCGGATACCGTTGGCCTTGCCCTCCTCCCCGAGGTACGTGCCCCACGGCCACACCGCGATCGTCACATCGACGGGCGAGTCGAGCGGGTAGAGGCCCATCTGGCCGTAGCCGCGGTAGACGATCGGTCGGATGTAGCACTCGCGCAAGGAGTTGGCCGCGATCAGCTCGTGGGTCGCTGCGCGCAGCTCCTTCAGGCTGTACGGGACGGGCATGTAGTAGAGCTCTGCCGAGGTCAGCAACCGCTCGAGGTGATCGTGGTGGCGGAAGATCGCCGGTCCCGATTGAGTCTGGTAAGCACGCTCCCCCTCGAAGACGCCAGTGCCGTAGTGAAGCCCGTGGGTGAGGACGTGAATCTTGGCGTCCTCCCAGGCGATCAACTCTCCGTTGTGCCAGATGAGATCCGCTTGCTCCACGAGTACTCCTTACAGGTATTTAAGGACGGCGCCGGTGGCTTGCGCTGTAGTGGCGTCGCCTCCGAGGTCGGGCGTGCGGAGCCCTTCCGCGAGCGCCTTGTCGACGGCCGATTCTATCGCCACCGCCTCGGCCTCAAGATCGAGTCCGCGACGCAGCATGAGCGCGACAGAGAGGATCATGGCCAGTGGGTTTGCCGCGCCGGTACCGGCGATGTCGGGCGCCGAGCCGTGGACGGGCTCGAACAGTCCAGGCGGCGATTGGCCCAGCGACGCGCTTGGCAAAAGCCCGATTGAGCCTGTCAGCATGGCGGCCTCGTCGGACAGGATGTCGCCGAACATATTGTCGGTGAGGATTACATCGAAGTGCCGCGGCGCCGCCAATAGGCGCATCGCGGCGGTATCGACCAGCACGTGCTCAAGCTCGACGTTGGGGAATTCATTGCCGTGCAACTCGTGGACGACTTCTCGCCATAGCCTTGAGGTCTCGAGCACGTTTGCCTTATCGACGCTCGTGACGCGCGAGCGGGCAGCGCGGAATCCCACTCTCGCGATCCGTTCGATCTCGTCCTTGGTGTAGACGCAATCGTCCGACGCGCGGGAGTCGGTGCGCGTTTTTGCGCCGAAGTAGATCCCGCCCGTCAGTTCGCGAACGACCGTCAGGTCCGTCCGCTCGATCACGGCGCGCTTGAGCGGGCTTGCGTCGTAGAGCGCCGGCACCGGCCGGACCGGGCGCAGGTTCGCGAACAGACTCAGTCCTTGGCGCACCGCGAGCAGGCCCTGCTCTGGCCGTGGCGCGGTCGGGTCGGTGGTATCCCACTTGGGTCCGCCCACGGCCGCAAGCAGCACGGCGTCGGCGCCGCGGCAGGCCGCGAGGGTTTCTTCGGTGAGCGCGGTCCCGTGCGCTTCGATCGCGGCGCCGCCGAAGGCGTGCTCCTCGAAGTCGAACTGACCGGGGGCAACGGCGTGGAGCACTTCGAGCCCCGATCGCATTACCTCGGGGCCGATGCCGTCGCCCGGAAGAAGGACCACCTTGGCGGTCATCAACGGCACGCGACCATGTTGAGGCGTACGTAGTCGATGACGACAGGCGACCCCAGCCGGCCCAGGACCTGATCCCGGAAATACGGCCTAAGCGGCTCGGGCAGTTGGTCGAGATGGCGCACCAGACACACCGTCTGCACGAACGGGCTGGGATCGGCCGGCGTGACCAGTCGCGGTTCCAGCCAGCACGAGACATCGGTAAATCCGGCGCGGCGCAGCCTGGCACACGTGTCCTGTGCGCTGGCGAAATGGCCAGGCCATCGCCACCCGTCGAAGTAAGGCGCAAACTCCCGCTCCCCGGCCACGGAATCCGCCGCCCTTAGAAACGAAGCGACGTTCCCCTCCCCGCCACATTGAGCGACCAATCTTCCTTGAGGCCTCAGGGCCCGGCCAAGCGTGCCGAATAGCGCGTCGTGGTCTTGGACCCAGTGAAACGTCGCATTCGAGAAGACGACGTCGACCCGCTCGGGTAGATCGAGTTCGACGAGGTCTTGACCCAGGATCGTCGCGCTGTCGCCAAGCCGCTCCCGTGCGTGGGCGACCATCGAGGGCGCGACATCGACTCCGTAGACGCGGCCCTGAGGCACCCGCTTGACGAGCTCGGCCGTCACGCGCCCCGACCCGCAGCCCGCGTCGAGCACCACCTCGTCGCCGTGCAACGGCAGACGTTCGAGCTGCTCGAGCGCCCACGCAAACTGCACGTCGGAGACCCGGTCGTAGGTCGCGGCGTCCCAATCGCGTGACGGCGCGCTTGCCGCCTCGCCGCTCACAGCGCGGTTGTCACCGGCCCGGGGCGCTCGCGCTCCCGCTCATACGCGCGGAGGGACTCTTCATGCGACAGCGTCAGCGCGATGTCGTCGAGGCCATTGATCAGCCGGTGCTTGAGGTCAGGGTCGATTTCGAACCGCGCCGTTGCTCCGGGCCAGCGGACCTCTTGGCGCTCAAGGTCGATCTCGGCTTCGCCAGCCTGTGCCACCGCGCGGCAGCGCGCCTCGTCCAGCGCCACGGGAAGAAGGCCAATCTTGGTGCAATTGGTGTGGAAGATGTCCGCGAAGCTGGGGGCGATGATCGCCTCGAAGCCGTAATCCTCGAGCGCCCAGACGGCATGCTCGCGGCTCGAGCCGCACCCGAAGTTGCGACCCGCGACGAGGATCGGGTTTTTGGTGAGCTCCCAACCGGGCTCGCGCGCCCAGTCGTAGAACAAAAACTGTCCGAAGCCGGTTCGCTCGATCCGCTTCAAAAACTGCTTGGGGATGATCTGGTCGGTGTCGATGTCGTCTCGATCGATCACACTCACCTTGCCGGCGACGGCTCCGACCGCCTTCATGTCGTCCACTCCCGGATGTCGACGAAACGCCCCGCGATGGCCGCTGCCGCGGCCATCTGCGGCGACACCAGGTGCGAACGGGCACCGCGGCCCTGTCGGCCTTCGAAGTTGCGATTCGAAGTCGAAGCGACACGCTCGCCGGGCGCGGCGACGTCGGGGTTCATCCCCAAACACATCGAGCAGCCCGCACTGCGCCAGTCGAATCCGGCCCGCTTGAAGATCTCGTCGAGTCCTTCGCGCTCGGCTTGGGCCTTCACAGACTGAGATCCGGGCACGACCATCGCATACACGCCCCTCGCCACCTTGTGTCCGTTCAGCATGCCGGCTGCGGCGCGCAGGTCGCCGATCCGGGAGTTCGTGCACGAGCCGATGAACACCCGGTCAAGCGCGATCTCCTGCACCGGCGTTCCGGGCGCGAGGTCCATGTACCGCAGCGCTCTCTCTTCCTGCGCGCTCTGCGGTTCCGGAACGGCGCCGGTGACCGGCACCACCATCCCGGGCGTGGTGCCCCAGGTCACCATCGGGCTGACCGCCGATGCATCCACCGCCAGCTCGCGGTCGAACTGCGCGTCGGCGTCGGACTTGAGCGTGCGCCACTGGGATGGGATCTCGTCGGGCGCGCCGGGTCGGCCCTCGAGCCACGAGAACGTGTTCTCGTCGGGGGCGATCATTCCCGCTCGGCCACCCCCCTCGATCGTCATGTTGCAGATCGTCATGCGCCCCTCCATCGACAGCGCCTCGATCGCGGGACCCGCGTACTCGACGACGTGACGGGCGGCGGCGGCGACTCCCATCTGACCGATCGTGGCGAGGATCAAGTCCTTGGCGGTGACGCCGAAGCCGGCGTTGCCCTCGTAGCGAATGCGCATCGACCGCGGCTTGTTTGAAACCAGGCACTGGGTTGCCAGAACGTGTGCGACCTCGCTGGTGCCGATTCCGAAGGCGAGCGCTCCAAAGGCGCCGTGCGTCGCGGTGTGCGAGTCGCCGCACACGATGGTCATGCCCGGTTGCGTGACCCCCAGCTCCGGCCCGATCACGTGCACGATGCCCTGATGCTCCGAGCCGAGTGAGTACAGGGGTACCTCGAAATCGCGACAGTTGCGCTCGAGTACCTCCACCTGCTCGCGGGAGAGCTCGTCCCGGATGCGCGAGACCACGGGTGTCCCGTCCGTGGGTACGTTGTGGTCGGCGGTCGCAAGCGTTCGATCCGGACGGCGCACGCGGCGTCCCCCCAGTCGCAGCTCTTCGAAGGCCTGCGGACTGGTGACCTCGTGGACCAGGTGCAGGTCGATGTACAGCAGGCCCGGCGCCACCTCGTGGGCCTCCCAGATCTTGTCCAGCAAGGTTTTAGGATGGGCCCTCACCATCAGCTCCTCCGCAACCCAGCACTCACGAAGGCCAGGAGCACCGCCTCGACCTCGCCCCGATTCTCAAAGCGATGGGGAAGGTCGGCGTCGAAGGTGACACAGTCGCCGGTGGCCAGCTCGTAGTCCTGGCCGTCGCAACGAAACGTGACAGCGCCCTTCTCGACCAGGGCCACCTCCCGACTGCCGGGCTCGTGCATCGGCGGATCGCCGCGACCGCCCGTGCTCGCCCCCGCGGCAAGCCTGTGCAGCGATACCTCGGCCCGCTGACCGGGCAGCGGCGGGGTGAGGATCTCGTAGCGGTGGCCGGCGGCCGCCGGACCCTTGCGGCGCTCGGCGCGACGCACCACCGATACCGCGCCGTCTTCGTCGAGCCGCAGCAGCTGGGATAGGCGAAGCTCAAGTCCCGCGGCGATACGCGAAGCGACCTGCAAGGTAGGGCTGGTCTCCCCCCGCTCGACCTGCGAAAGCATGGGCGCGCTCACCCCTGAGCGGTCGGCGAGGTCTCTGAGCGAGAGATCCATCGCTTCGCGCAGCGCCCGGATACGCGGGCCGAGGGGGCTTGGAATGTCGTGCACGTCGCCGAGAGTGACTCTCCGCGCCCGGGAAAGCGACGCCACGTGGTCGGCGGAGAGGGCCGGTCCGATGCGAACTTTTGTCATCGCGATCCGTACGTTATCACGTACAGGTGTCTGTCAATAGAGACCCGCCGCTAGCCTCCAGCTGATGCGCTCGCGTCCCGACGTCCTTGTGCTCGGTGCCGGTGGGGTCCTCGGACTCGAGTGGATCATGGGCTTCCTCGCGGGTATCGAGGATGCCACCGGCTTCGACCTGCGGGATTGCGAGTACTTCGTAGGAACGTCGGCGGGTTCCATCGCCGCCGCTCGCCTGCTCGGCGGGAGGCGTCCGCGTCGGCCACCAGACACCGCCACTGCGCCGAAATCGACCGTAGGGGTTGCCGACACACATGATGAGGACCGGCTCGAAGAGCGAGCCCGTCTGGGCCCTGCGGCCCTTGCGGCCGCCCGACGGGCCGGCGAATGGTCGCTGGCGGTGGGGTCGCCTCTCGCCCCGGTCGCGCTCTCACTGGCGCGCCCAGGTGGGACTCTGCTCAGGGCCGGAGTCCTGACTCGTATCCCCACCCCGCATCGTCGCCTGGACGACCTCGAGGCACGCGTTGAGCGTTACGGCGCTCGCTTCGACGGCCGACTGCGCATCGCCTGCGTGGGCCGAGCCAGCGGCAAACGGGTGGTGTTCGGGTCGCCCGGAGCGCCCGCCGCGACTGTTCCAGAGGCCGTCGCGGCGTCCTGCGCGGTGCCCTGGTTGTTCGCACCGGTGGAGATCGGAGACCGCGAATACGTCGACGGTGGGGTGTGGAGCGCCACCAACCTCGACGTCGCGCCCGCCGGCCGCGACACCCATGTGCTCTGCCTGAATCCGACCGCGGGACTCAGCGGCTCGCACACGCTCGCCGCGGTGGGCCGGCGGTTGGCGCGCTCGGCGGTGTCGGTCGAGGCACTCGCCCTGCGTCGCCGCGGCGCGATCGTGCGGACCGTTGCGCCGGATACCGAATCATCGGCCGCGATGGGGGGAGACTTCATGGACCCCGAGCCACGTACCCGCGTCCTGGCTGTGGGCTACGCGCAGGGGCTGCGCGAGGGCTCGGACATCGGTCGCCAGTAATCGTTTAGGGGATCAGGCCCCGACCTGCTCTGCTTCGGCTGCGCGACCGGCATGGCCCGTGAGGACCTCGCGCCTCCGCAGTGCGTTCGAGAGGGCGCGGACATAGGCCCTGCCGGCCGCCTCGAGGATGTCGGTGGACACGCCCTGGCCCGAGCCGGAGACCGGCTCCCCGGAGGCGCCGCCAAGGTCGATCACCACGGAGGTCTCGCCGAGCGCATCCTGACCACCGGTCACCGCGTCTACCCGGAACTCGCGCAAACGAGCATCCTTTGCGGTTGCCGCGTTGATGGCGCGAAAGATCGCGTCGACCGGCCCGTCGCCGGTGAATGATCCGCTCAGGAGGTCCCCATCGGGTGCGCGGACCCCGACGGTCGCGTGCGGCGGCCGCCGCGAGGAGGCCTCCACGTCGAACCATTCGAGTTGATAGCCAGAGACGGTCTCGCGGAGCTCCTCGGTCATCAGCGCCTCGAGATCCAGTGCGGTCACATGCCGCTTGCGGTCCGCGATCTCCTTGAAGCGGCGAAACGCGGCGGTGAGGTTCTCGCCCGTGACCTCGAATCCGAGTTCCGCCAACGCCTGTTTCAGCGCGTGGCGGCCTGAGTGCTTGCCAAGCACGATCGAATTCGCCTCAAGCCCCACCGTGGTCGCGTCCATGATCTCGTAGGTCGCCCGCTCCTTGAGCACGCCGTCTTGGTGGATGCCGGACTCGTGGGCGAAAGCGTTACGCCCAACGACGGCCTTGTTGGGTTGAACGGCGTAACCGGTGAGCCGTGAGACCAGGCGGCTGGTACGAGCGATCTCGGTTGTATCGACACCGCTTGTCAGCCCAAGGTAAGGCCCGCGCGTGCGCAATACCATCACGATCTCCTCGAGCGAGGCATTCCCGGCCCGCTCCCCAATGCCGTTGACCGCGCACTCCACCTGACGGCACCCAGCCTGCAAGCCCGCCAGCGAATTTGCGACCGCCAGGCCCAGGTCGTCGTGGCAATGCACCGAGACGGTGACGTCGTTCAGCGCCGGCACCAGTTGGTACAGCTCGCGGAACATCGCGGCGTACTCCTCCGGCGTGGCGTACCCCACCGTGTCGGGGACATTGATTGTGCTTGCCCCTTGCTCTATTGCGGCGGCAATCACCTCGGCCACGAACTCGCGATCGGACCGAAACCCGTCCTCGGGCGAGAACTCGACGTCATCTGTGTAGCTGCGGGCGTGGGCGACGGCGGCGCGTGCCTGCCCCAAGACGCCCTCGCGCGTGGTCTTGAGCTTGTGGCGGATATGGATGTCGCTGGTGGCGATGAAGGTATGGATGCGCGGCCGCATTGCCTCTCTCACCGCCTCCCAGGCCCGGTCAATATCTCCTGCTGCCGTGCGGGCGAGCGCACAGATCACAGGACCTTCGACGTTGCGGGCGATCGCTTGCACCGCTTCAAAATCGCCCCGGGAGGTGATGGGAAAGCCTGCCTCGATTACGTCCACCCCCAGGCGCGCGAGCTGCAGCGCAATCTCGACCTTCTCCTGCGCGTTGAGCGAGATGCCGGGAGACTGCTCGCCGTCGCGCAGGGTCGTGTCGAAGATCAGTACTTGGTGGGGTTCTCGTTGCTCGGTCATGTCACTCCTTCAAATCTCGACTGGAACTCTTCTCGTGCTGGTGTGCGGCCGCGGCCGGCCGCCGGCGTGCTATTCCCCCCGCGGGGGGAGGAGAAGAAGTCGCAGGTCGAGGTACAGCGACATGTGGAAGGCAGACTAGCAGCGGCTAGATCGAGGTGCTGGGCCGACCCGAGCGGCGATTACCATTCTCCGCGATGGCGGACGACGGGCGCGGGCAGTTCGACTTCATCTTCGGCAGGTGGGGCGTTCGAAACCGAAAGCTCGTCGATGTCACCGACCCCGCATGCGATGACTGGGTCGAGTTTGACGCCTCGAGCGAGGCGTTCCCGATTCTCGACCGGTACGGGCACATAGACCGTATGTATGTCGAGGATCCACCGGACAGCGAGAGCTTCGAGGGGTTCACACTCCGGCTCTTTGACCCAGCCCGCGGGACTTGGAAGATCTGGTGGTCCTCCACTCGGGCTCCCGGCGTGCTCGATCCCCCGGTCGAGGGCAGTTTTGAGGGGGACCGCGGAGTGTTCGAATGTGAGCACCAGATCGGCGGTCACTCCGTGCTCATTCGCTTCGAGTGGCTCACGGCAGACAAGGACGCTCCCCGCTGGCAGCAGTCCTTTTCGCACGATCGTGGCCAGACCTGGACGCTGAACTGGGTGATGGAACTCGAGCGGGCGATCGCAGACTGACAACGCAGGCGGTCAGCGCGGCTACAAGCTCACGGTGCGCCCCGCCACGAACCCCTCGCACGAGGTGATCTCGTCGAGCACTTGCCTGGGGACGGCGGTGTCGGTGGTGATGACCATGGCCGCGAGGCCGCCGTTGCCGCTCAGTGCTTCCTCGTAGGGCTGACGGCCCACCGCGGCGGAGACGATGTTTATTCCGTGCTGGCCGAAGATCGTCCCCACCCGACCGATCATCCCTGGCACGTCGCGGTAGCGAAAGATCGTGAGGTGACCCTCCAGCTGGACGTCGAACCGCTGACCCCAGGCCTCGAGCAGGTGGGGACGGTTGCGCCTTCCGATGAGCGTGCCCGCGGCGCGCACTCGCCCCTCGCCACACACGATCGTCACGCGCACGAGATCGGTGTAGTCGCGCACGGCCGTGCGCTTGATCTCGGCGAGCTCGATGCCGCGGTCCTCCGCAAGCGCGGGCGCGTTGACCACCCCGACGTCCTCCTCGGTGTGGCCGGTGAGCACACCGAGTAAGACCTGGATCGCGAGCAGCCGCGTGTCGCGCTCGGCGATTCGTCCCAGAAACTCGGTCTCGACCCTGTCGATGGAGGCGCCCTCGGCGAGCGCCGCCGCGATCGTGCCGAGTGCGCGGCACATCGGGACAAACGGTCCCAGGAGCTCCGCGTCCTCGGCCGCCATTGCCGGCAGGTTGACCGCGCTTGTGACCACTCCCCCGGTGAGCGCGGCGACCACTTGCTCCGCTGCCTGGAACCCCGCGCGGTCGGTCGCCTCAGCAGTGGATGCGCCGAGATGCGGAGTGACGATCACGTTCGGATAGCCGAACAGCGGATGCTCGGTCACGGGCTCTGACCTGAACACGTCGAGCGCCGCCCCCGCGACCTTGCCCCCGTCAAGGGCCGCTTTCAGGTCGTCCTCGACGATCAACGAGCCGCGGGCGACATTGAGGATCCGCACGCCGTCTCGGCACTTCTGGAGCGCCGCCGCGTCGAGGATGCCCTCTGTCTCCGCTGTCTTTGGAAGGTGGAGAGTGAGAAAGTCCGCCGCCCCATAGACATCGTCTATGGATGGAGCTCGATCTACGCCCAGTTCGCGATAGCGCTCAGCCGAGACGTAGGGGTCGAAAGCGACCACCCGCATGCCGAACCCTCGCGCCCGCTGCGCAACCAGCTGTCCGATCCTGCCGAAGCCAAGGATGCCCAGGACCTTGCCGTGAAGCTCCACGCCTGAGAACTTCGACCGCTCCCATGCGCCGCCGGTCAGCGAGGCGTGTGCACGTGGAATGTTCCGCGCCAGCGCCAGCAGCAGGGCCATCGTGTGCTCGGCGGCGGTGATCACATTCGACTGAGGCGCGTTGACGACCACGATCCCGCGTTTGGTCGCGGCGCCAACGTCCACGTTGTCGACGCCGACGCCCGCACGGCCGATCGCCCGCAGCCGGGATGCCCCGGCGAGCAGATCCTCGTCGACCTCGGTCCCGGAGCGGATCAGGATCCCCTCGTAATCTCCGATCCGCTGCGCCAGCTCATCACGGCTCCAGCCGGCCCCCTCCTGCACCTCGAAGTACTCGCGCAGCAGTTCCACTCCCGACCGGCCGATGTTCTCTGCGACGAGCACTCGTGGCGGCCGGGCCGATGCCAGCGCCATCTGTGCTTCGCCGCGCATGGGCGTTGTTTCAGCCATTACAGGCGCTCGAGCAGCCAGTCGATGCAGGCGGTGAGCGCCTCCACGTCCGCCGGCTCCACCGCCGGGAACATGCCTATGCGCAGCTGGTTTCGCCCGAGCTTGCGATAGGGCTCGACGTCCACGATCCCGTTGGCGCGCAGGCTCGCTGCCAAGGACGCGGCGTCGATCTCGTCGTCAAAGTCGATCGTTCCTACGACGAGCGAGCGCTTGACGGGGTCGGCGACAAATGGGCGCGCGTGGCTGTGGTTGCCCGCCCATCCGTAGAGATGGGCCGACGACGCACTCGTGCGCCACACCATCGCCTCAAGTCCACCGCCCTGGAGCATCCACTCGAGTTGGCCGTCGAGCAGCAGCAGGGTGCCGATCGCCGGCGTGTTGTAGGTCTGGTCCTTGCGCGAGTTCTCAAGCGCTGTGCCAAGCGAGAGGAATGGAGGAATCCAGCGAGCAGCCGCGCTGTGCCCCGGCAGCGTGCGCTCTAGCTCCTCGATCCGGGCGACCGCCGCGGGACTCAGGACCGCCAGCCACAGGCCCCCGTCGCCGGCAAAGCCTTTCTGCGGCGCGAAGTAGTAAACGTCCGCTTGCCCGATTTGCACCGGTAGCCCGCCCGCGGCGGAGGTGGCGTCGATTGCAACCAGCTGCTCGGCGCGGGCGGCGGCCGGACGCTCCACGGGGACCATTACGCCCGTCGAGGTTTCGTTGTGCGCCCAGGCGATCAGGTCGACGCTTGGGTCGGACACCGGCGCAGGAGCGTCCCCCGGAGGTGCTTCGACCACGATGGGGGCGGCCAGGAACGGCGCCGCGCGTGTGCACGTCGCAAACTTGGAACTGAACTCCCCGTAAGTGAGGTGGAGCGACCGCTCGCGTACCAGGCAGCACGTGGCGGCATCCCAGAATGCGGTGGTGCCGCCGTTACCAAGTGCGATCTCGTAACCGTCGGGCAGCGTGAAGAGCTCGCTCAGACCCGACTTGATGCGCGCCACCAGCTGCCTGACAGGCTTCTGGCGGTGCGAGGTCCCCATCACCGTCCCACCCTCCTGTGCGAGGCGGTGAAGTTGCGCCGGCCGCACCCGCGAAGGGCCCGAGCCGAACCGACCGTCGGCGGGCTTTAGGTGCGGTGGGAGTTTGAGCTGCGTCGCGGTCTCGGCCATGACTATTCAAGTTATAGGCACCTTGCGGCGTGCCGACTGCTCGTCGCCGACAGGGGCGACCGCCGGATTTGGCGCGGGCGGGCGCTATGGCGCTAGTCAAACTCCGAGTCGATCCACGCCATGTGAGACCGCAACTCCCGCCCCACCACTTCGACCTGGTGGTCACCCTGCTCGGCGCGCATGCGCTCGAAATTCTCTTGCCCCGCCTGGTTCTCCGCGATCCATTCGCGGGCAAAGTCGCCCGACTGAATATCGGTTAGGAGCCGCTTCATCGCCGCTCGCGACTCGTCGGAGATCACACGCCTCCCCCTGGTCATGTCGCCATATTCGGCGGTGTTGGAGATCGAGTAGCGCATCCCCGCGATCCCCTTCTCGTAGATCAGATCGACTATCAGCTTCAGCTCGTGGAGGCATTCGAAGTACGCGAGGCGCGGATCGTAGCCTGCGTCCACCAGCGTCTCGTAGCCGGCACGGACCAGCTCGGTGACCCCGCCGCAGAGCACTGCCTGCTCGCCAAAGAGGTCCGTTTCGGTCTCGTCCTTGAATGTCGTCTCGATCACGCCGCCGCGGGTGCACCCGATGCCCTTGGCGTAAGCGAGCGTCAGCCCAAGCGCGTCGCCCGAGGCGTCCTGGTGGATCGCGATCAGCCCAGGCACCCCGGAGCCTTCCAGAAATTGGCGGCGGACAAGGTGCCCCGGCCCCTTGGGCGCGACCAAAGCTACGTCGACGTCGGGCGGCGCGACGATTTGTTCGTAGTGGATCGAAAAGCCGTGGGCGAACAGCAGCAGATCGCCGGGCACGATCTCCTCGCCCACGCCCGACTCCCACACCTCCCGGTGTCGCTCATCGGGGACCAGCATCATCACGACGTTTCCGCGGCCGGCTGCGTCGGCGGGTTCGAGCACCTCGAGCCCGTGTTCGCGGGCCTTCTCGGCGCTGCCCGAGCCGCTTCGAAGCCCCACCACCACCTCCACGCCCGAGTCCTTGAGATTTAGAGCGTGCGCGTGACCCTGAGAGCCGTAGCCGATGATGGCCACGGTCTTTCCGTCGAGCAACCTGATGTCGGCGTCGTCGTCATAGAACATGGACGCCGCAGGCTACATAGATGTGTTGACCGGCGCATAGGCGTGGCGACTCCCGGCGCCCGCGGGCACCGGTTGCGGGCGCACACAGAAAGCCGGCTCCGGGCAGCCGGCTCCGGGCCGCGCACATGTGCGGCCCGGTCCGGACTATCCGCCTCCAAATCGCTGCTTCAGCGCCAGCACGTCCCGGACGTACTGTTTGGTGTCGGAGTACATCCCGTAGCGCTGCACCGATCCAAGACCCTGGTAGTAGCCGGCGGCCGTCTCGGCGTCATTGCCGCCCGTGGCACCGAGCAGCGCGTGGAGCATGATCGCTCCGCCTCGCACGTTGTCGAGCGCCGACGCCGGCGCGAGCGGTGTGCCCCCGCGGTTGAGAACCGAACCGATCCAGTTCCAAGTCCCAGGGAGGATCTGCATCACACCGCGAGCGCCCGCAGGCGAGACGGCGTCGTTGTTGAACCCGCTCTCCTGCCAACCGATCGCCTGCGCGAGCGATGGCGACACGCCATTGGCCGCCGCGATCGAGCCGATCTGCCCGGCCGTAACGCGCTGCGGAGTTGGGTAGGGCGGTGCCTTGAGCGAGCCGGTCGCAGCGTTGCCGATCGGCTCCGAGCTGGCCACTGAACTCGTAGGAGTCGTGCTGCCGCCGGGCAGACGCAGGACGGTGCCGTAGAGCAGGTAGTGCCTGGGATTCAGGCCGTTTAGCGCCGCGAGGGCGGAAACCGTGGTGCCTGCGCGAGCGGCGATCGCGGAGAGCGTGTCACCGCGCCGCACCAGGTAGGAGCCGCCCGCCGAAGAGCTCGGGGCAGTGCTGGCGGTCGAACAGCCGACGTCATCCGAGTCGGCATCGCCGTCGCAGACAGAGGTCGGAGTCGCCCTTGTCCTCGCCTCGGTCGAGCTGGTTGTCGTCCTCGCGGTGGTCGAGGCGGCAGCGCTCTGGGGCGGAATCGCGAGCGTCGAGCCCGCGATCAGCTTCGTGAACGGCGAGATGCCGTTCGCCGCGGCGAGCTGAGCGATCGACAGCCCATCTGTCGCCGCGATCGCGGTGAGGGTCTCACCGCGCATTACCGTGTGCATCACGTCGGCCTGAGCGGCCGCGGGGGCGGCCAGCATTGCCGCGGGGGCGGCCAGCATTGCCGTGGCCACGAACGGGAGCATCTTTTGCAGTTGCATGGCCGAGCAGTCTTTCTGAGCCACTCCCCGACGTGAACCACTGCAATGGGCGTCCCAGTTTGCAAGATGGGGTGCACTCTCCGACGTTAGGCGCTCGCGACTGCGACTAAAGAGCGCCCTGGTAGCCGTAAGGAGCCGTCCGCTACGCGATACGGCGCGACCAATGAACCAATCCGCTCAATCACCCCCGAGCGTTGCTCCTCGTCGAGCTTTGCCCACACCTCGGAAAACGTCCCTGAGAGCTCGAGACTCTCGGCAAGGTACTCCTCGACGTTTGCATAGGGCCGGTCCAGCTCGAGGCCATCGACGACGACGTCGAGAAAGCCCGCGTTCTCCAGCAGCTCGCGTAGCCGCGGCGCGGGCGCGAGAGCGAACATCCCCGGCCCGCCCTCATCGGGTGGCTCCATGTGGCCGAGCTCTATGACAGCTTGCCAATCCAGGGCCGCCCAGGGGTTGAGGTCGGCGCTGTCCCACACCGCCACAGAGAGACGACCGCCGGGCTTCAACACGCGTCGAATCTCGGACGCGGCTGTCCCGGGGTCCACACAGAGCATGATCCCCCACCGGCATATCACCGCGTCCACGCTCGCGGTCGGCAAGTCGATCCACTCAAGTTCGAGGGTCTTGAACTCAACATTGTCGATGGCCAGCTCGCGGGCACGAGCGCGCGCTACCTCCAGCATCGCATCGCTCCCGTCGCTGGTGACCAGCGTCCCTGGCGCGATTTTTTGCGCCGCGAGGAACCCGGTATCGCCGGGTCCCGCGGCGAGCTCGAGAACCCTCTGACCCGGAGACAGCCCGAGGCTCTCGACCATCCGTCGCGAGAGCGGCAGCGATACGTCACGGATGTGGTCGGCGCGTCTCCCCCACCCCTCCGCGACCTGTTCCCAGCGTGCGCGCTGCTCGGAACGGAGCTCCTGCGGATCCACGGCTACCGCTCGGAGGCGCGCGACCGGGTCGACTCGGCCGCCGCCGGACGCCGTTCCTCGAGGCGCTCTGCCGTATCGCCGAATGCCGCGTCGATCTGCGCGCTCATGCGCCCCCCGAAGATCGCAAGCATCGCCTGTGACGAGATCGGGCGCAGACGCTCGATCGAGCGATCGATCTCCGGCCAACGGTCCGACGGCATCCCCGCGCGTTGAAAGGGCCGCCAGACCTCATTGATGAAGACCTTTACGAAAGCGCGCGCAACACCGTCACAGTTGCGTTCGATCTCCTCGAAAACGCCGAGCGCGGCATCAAGCGAAATCCCCTGGGCCACTACCTCCTCCGCCACGGCGAGCAGCGAGGGGCTCGGAGCCTCGTAAGCGTCACCGCCGACCGGATGGAGCAGCCCCAGGCGTTCGGCGCGGGCGAGCACGCGTACCCCTTCTCGGCCTCCCACGCGAAACCGCCGCGCAAGCTCCGCGCGCGTGAGCGTCTCGGCCGGCTCGCGATGATTTTCAGTGAGAGCATGCCGGAACTGAATGAGCCGCTGCGCGGTTCCCTCCGAATCGTCCAGAAGCCGCTTGATCCCGCCCAGGTTGAATCCCTCGTTCTGGAGATCCCGAATCAGCCGGAGCTGGGCCACGTGCTCGGGACCGTAGTAACCGACGCGCAGCCGGACCTCGGGCGGAGAGAGCAGTCCGCGGGCCTGGTGTGCGCGAATGTTGCGCACCGTCATGCCGGACTTCGCCGCCAGCTGCTCGATCGTCAGCTGATTGGGCGAGGGATCCGAGTCGTGTTGCCCGTTGTCGAAGGTCGCCAAGGGGCGAATGATATCGGCATTTGATGTGACGTCAGGCGATGTGACGTCTCTCGCCTCGGGGCGATCCGGGAGAGACTAGCCCTGGCCCAGCTGCCGGCGCAGGAGCTTCCCCGATGCCGTCCGCGGCAACTTATCCACGAGCTCAAACGTCTTGGGCACCTTGAATCGGGCGAGCCGCTCCACGCAGTGAGCCCGCAGCTCCGAGGCACGGACTCGAATGCCGTCGCGAGGTACCACAGCCGCGACGACTACCTCTCCCCACTCCCTATCGGGACGGCCATAGACGGCCGCGTCGATCACGGCCGGATGGGTGAGCAGCACCTCCTCCACCTCCACCGGTGCGACGTTCTCACCACCTGACACGATCACGTCGGATAGCCGTCCCGCGAGCGACAGCTTCCCGCGATCGTCCAGCTCGCCGAGGTCTCCCGTGTGCAACCAGCCATCGGCCGACAAGACCGCCCGCGACACCGTCGGCCCACGGACCAACACCTCGCCTTCGTCCGAGACGGAGAGTTCCGTCTCGGGGAGCGGCCAGCCGAATGTGGCGATCTGTGAGCAGGCCTCCGTCATGCCATAAGTCGGCGCAACGGGCACGCCGTGGGCAGTGGCCCGTTCGAGTAGCCCAGCCGGTATTGGTCCACCGCCCAGCAGCGCCCACCGTAGGGTTGGCGGGTCACGCAGACCGGCGTCGAGCACGCGGTCGAGCATCGTCGCCACGACGGAGACGAGCGTGATTGGTTCGCTGGGGTCGCCTATTGCGGCGGCGACCGCCTCAGCATCAAACCCCTCTCCAAGCACGGCGGTGGTGCCATAGATCGCGCTTCGCACCAGCACGGACAGGCCGCCTACGTGCGTCAGCGGGAGCGGGCATAGCCACCGCTCCTGTTGGTCAAGACCCAGCGCGACCGCCGAACCGATCGCGTTCGCGAGCCAGTTCCCATATGAGAGCGGGACCGGCTTGGGTGCCGCGGTGGTACCTGAGGTGTGCATCAGGGTCGCCACGTCTTCGGTCTCTACGCGCTGCACCCCCTCGAGCGCTGGCCCGGGCAGAGGACCCTCCACAACAACCCTCGCCGAACGCAGGCGCGGCTCGCGCTCGGCTTGTGCCAGGCGCAGGTCGATCGGCACCGCGACCGCGCCGAGCAAGAAGCAGCCGTGCAGAGCCGCGCAATAGTCCGCGCCGGCGGGCAGCGCAAGGGCCACGCGGTCGCCCGCGCCGACACCTCGTTCCGCCAGCGCCCCTGCGGCCCTACGCGCCCGGGCCTCCAGCTGGACATAGGTCAGCCGCTCGCTCGGGGTCATCAGCGCGGGATGGTCGGGGCGGATCGCCGCGGCACGAATCAGCCATGGGACCATGGTGCAAAACGGTAGTCTCACCCGCCAGGTACGCCCTGACCGGACCCGCACGACGTGGGCCCAAGTGAGAAACCGGCTCATCGAGGAGGATCCCTTGCCCACCACTTGGCAGGCCGCGGCGCAGTACACCGACATTCGTTACGAGAAGGGGTCGGACAAGGACCCCGGCATCGCCAAGATCACCATCAACCGGCCCGAAGTCCACAACGCCTTCCGGCCCGAGACCGTGGTCGAGCTCTCCGACGCGTTCGAGAAGGCGCGCGAGGACACCGAGGTTGGCGTGATCATCCTTACCGGCGAGGGACCTAAGGCTTTTTGCTCCGGCGGCGACCAGCGCGTGCGCAGTGCTACGGGTGGCGGTTATGTGACGGGCGCGGACCCCCGCCAGGCTGGCAGGCAGACTGCCGTGGGGCGCTTCCACGTCACCGACCTGCACGTTCAGATCCGCCGTATGCCCAAGCCGGTGGTGGCGATGGTGGCCGGATACGCGGTCGGCGGGGGCCACGTACTCCATGTGGTTTGCGATCTGACGATCGCGGCTGACAACGCCCGCTTCGGCCAGGCCGGGCCACGGGTGGGCTCGTTCGACGGCGGCTTTGGAGCCAGTGTGCTTTCACGCCTGGTCGGCCCCAAGAAGGCCAAGGAGATCTGGTTTTTGTGCCGTCAGTACTCGGCCCCCGAGGCGCTCGATATGGGGCTGGTCAACGTCGTAGTTCCCCTCGACCGGCTCGAGGAGGAGACCGTCCAATGGTGTCGCGAGATGCTCCAAATGTCGCCATTTGCGCTGCGCCTGCTCAAAGCGAGCTTCAACGCCGACGAAGACGGGCTGGCCGGTCTGCAGCAGCTCGCCCACGATGCCAACCTGCTCTTCTACATGTCGGAGGAGGCACAGGAGGGTCGCAATGCGTACGTCGAGAAGCGTAAGCCCGACTTCTCGCGCTTTCCGCGCAGGCCTTAGCGGTCCCATCTGAGGTCTCCCATGTCAAGCACCGTTTCCCGCTCCCGCCGCACACGCGACCCACTTTCGGCGCCCGCGCCGAGTTCGGCCCGAATCTGGCTGATGGCGGCTCGCGTCCGGACGCTGCCCGCTGCGATCGGTCCCGTCCTGGTGGGCACCGCGCTGGCTGGCTACCAGAACGTGTTTCACCCGCTGCGTTTCTTGGCGGCACTGGTAGGCGCGGTGTTCATTCAGGTCGGCACCAATCTCTCAAACGATTACTCCGACGCACGACGCGGCGCCGACACAGAAGACCGGCTTGGGCCGGTCAGGATCACGGCGGGAGGCCTCGTCCCGCCCCGCCAGGTGCTGCTCGCGACTTACATCTCCTTCGGCGTGGCGGTGGCGGCGGGCGCCTACCTGGTCGTGGTCGCAGGCTGGGAGCTCCTCCTGGTCGGCGCAGCTTCCATCCTCGCCGGGGTGCTTTACACGGGCGGGCCGCGCCCCTATGGCTACGAGGGCCTCGGCGAGGTCTTCGTGTTCCTCTTCTTCGGGATCGTCGCGGTCGCGGGCTCGTATTTCGTGCAGGTCAAACACCTCGAATGGGAGGCGTTTGCCCTGGCGGTACCGGTCGGGTTGGTGGCGGCGGGGATCCTCATGGTCAACAACGTTCGCGACATCGAGACCGACTGGCGGGCCGGCAAGCGCACGCTCGCGGTGCGGCTGGGCCGTCGTCGCGCGCGCGGGCTCTTCGCCCTGACCATCTACGCCGCCTACGTGCTGCTGTTCGTGACGTGGGTCTTTGGGCCCCTGACGGTGTGGGTGATGCTGCCCTGGTTGACGATGCCGGTGGGCGCCGAAATCGTCCGCGAGGTCCGAAACCGCGTCGATGGCCCCAGCCTGAACCGGGCGCTCGCCCAGACCGGCATGCTTCAGCTCGCCTTCTGCATGCTGTTGTCAGCAGGCCTCCTCATAAGCCGGTGAAGCTCTCACTCGAGCCGGTGCGCGCGCGCCTACGAGCGCCCTTCGCCGCCGCCTGGGGCACGATCAGCGAGCGGGAGATCTTGGTGGTGCGGCTCGAGGCCGACGATGGCACGGTCGGCTGGGGCGAGGCGGCGCCGCTGCCGGGCTATGGCTGCGCGATGGCCGACCAGATCTGGGCCGTGATGGAGAGGTATCGCGGCGCGCTCGCTCGTGCCGGCGACGGATCGCGGGCTCAGATTCTGGCGGCCTGCGCCGAGGCATCAAATCTTCCCGAAGCCCTGGCCGCGGTCGATCTCGCGTTGTGGGACCTAGAGGGACGGCGCACCGGGCAGCCGGTGTGGCAAATGCTCGTGGCTGAGGGAGCCTGGGATATCACCCGGAATATTTCCGGGCAATATCCCAATGTTCCTCAACAGCCCCCCGGCGTCCCGGTGAACGCCACGGTCGCCGCCGAGGATCCGGCCGCGGTTGCCCACCAAGTTACGGCCACCCGCGGGGAAGGCTTTCGCTGCGTGAAGATCAAGGTCGCCCTCGGTGACGATGCTGCCCGGCTGGCGGCGGCCCGATCTGCGGGCGGCGAGGACATGGCGATTCGGATCGACGCCAACGGAGCCT
>DASYAP010000051.1:0-13566 GCA_036501265.1 Solirubrobacteraceae bacterium
GGCCGGTACAGACGATATGCACGACCCTCCGGGCGCTGTGCGATCGCTGTGCCGTCCGAGCGCACCCTCGAGCCTGGATCACGTCTCAGCAACCTCGAAGAAAAGCTCGCCAAGCCCTTGACTTTTCATCCGCAGATGCACTGTGAGTGTGTGCACAGCAGTCGCTGTGTCGTGACTGAACGAATAGCCCGTGGCGGCCGTCGGCTGGGCGGTACCGATCGGGCACCACATGGCGCCGTGTATCCGAGAGATTGACCGTTAGGTTATGGCTGTGCCCTGGTGCGCTGGATGAGCTCGTCGAAGAACTCACGAACAAGCTGCTCGCCAGCTGCACCTTGTAGCTCGACACCGCCGAAGCGGAAGACCTCGTACCCGTTGAGCCGGATCCTGCGGTCCTCGCGCACCATCTCCGCGTAGCGGGCAGCGGAGGCGGAGCCGTCATCGGTGGCGTAGTGGTGTTTGCCGTCGACCTCGATGACCACACGGGTGCGCTCTCCGGGAAGGAGCAGGAAGTCCATCCGCTGACGCGGAAGTTCTGTGCCGTTCATCACCGCGAGCTCGCGTGCTGTGTACGGGCTGTAGTGCAGGTAGACCTGGGGTATCAGCGCAGGGATATTCGGATCGTCGTCGGCGTAGCGCTCGCAGTAGGTCTTGAAGAGGAGCTCCTCAGGCGGGCTCGCGAGTGAGCGGGCGAGGCGCTTATAGAGCGATATCGCGGCCGTGCGATCGGTCGCGACCCCGCGGATCGAGGCCCACCAGTCCACCAACTCGGCCCAAACTAGACCGCCGGCGGGTAGCGGTCGGTCGTAGATAAGGCAGCGGTCTGCGCCCTCTACGATGTCGATCGTATTGTTGAGCGCGTCGCTTACGACGATCCTGGGCTTCGCGCCGTCGGCGGCGAAGATGATGTTCTTCAGGGCACCGTCGACGCCACGGAAGCCTCCACCTTCTAGCAGCTGTTCGAGCTCTGGATCGTCGAACTCTTCGATGACGCGGTGTGCGATCTGCGTGAGGTCGGCGCCCGGTACGCCGGCGAGCCGGTTCTGCACGTAGACGCGCTTGGAGTTATAGGTCCAGGCGTCCTCGACGGTCGGCATGCCGAGCCGATCGCAGACGGTATCGATGTCGTACGCCTTGACGGCTCCCTGAAGGAAGTAGGCGATGTGATCGCGGATCTGTTGCGGCTTGGCCATACCGGCCTCTGATTATCGATGCCAGAGCCGTCGTCATAACCGATCGCTCGGGTCACCTGCGCCCGTCGTGTTTGCCTAGCCGGCTCAAGGCGAGTCGTCAACGACGGATGAAGGCTGGTGTTTGCACTTCTGTTCACACCCTTGCCCTCCACGACGCCCAAAGCCCAAACCAAGAAAGCACAAAACCCGCTCAGTCGAGCGGGTTTTGTTTTATAGCGGGGGCAGGATTCGAACCTGCGACCTTCGGGTTATGAGGTCGCCCTTGGGGGGTCAGGTGGGGCCGGACGGCCCGTGTTTGCTGAGGTTAGCTCGGGTTCGGTGGGGTCGGATTTGCTCAAAACGGAACCTTGAATGGAACCCTGGGAAAGCACGGCACGCCGGTTCGTGGCGAGTCATGCAACCATCCTTCGGATGGCACACCACCGTCGCAGCGGTCCTAAGAGTACGCGCGCCGGATGTCTGCTGTGCAAGCCGCACAAGCACCAGGCCGAGCGCCATCGTGGCCGCGCTCGCAGCGACCGTCGTTGGCACGAGCAGCAGGTGGCAGCCGACCACGATGGCTACCGCGACCGCTCAGACCCCACGAAGTAGACGCACTGCCGGGGCCAGTCCAAGTTCGGGCTCTCGAGGCTGCACAGGGAGTCGTCAAGCCAGCCGACGACCGAGGGGGTCTCTCACACCGACCGAGAGACCCATCGTTGGAGTCCGACTGCGATCTAGGATGCGCACGTGCCCTCGACCGTCGCCAGCCTGCTCGCCGTAGCGGGCCTTGAGTCGGGCGGCTGCGTCGGTTGGGGAGCGCGAGTTCCCGAGACGCGAACCGGCGTATACCTCGTATCGCTCACCACGACCGGCCACGTCGCCGACGCGCTGACCGACTGTCCTTTGAGCGACGCAGCACTGGACGAGCTGCTGATCTCGTGTCCGGCCTTGACACTCGATGGTGAGCGCCCGACACGCGCGCAGGTCGCAAAGCGCATCGGCTCTTACTGGCTGCCGGATGAGTGCGTGCTCTACATCGGTCTGGCCGGACAGCCGCTCCGCACCCGAGTACGCCAGTACTACAAGACGCGAATAGGGGCTGCGAAACCTCACAAGGGCGGCTGGTGGCTAAAGACACTGTCAGTCCTCGGCGAGTTGCACATCCACTACGCCCCGACCGACGACTTCAAGGGCGCTGAGGAGCAGATGCTGCGAGCGTTTGCTGCTGGCGTCTCGCACACGACCCGCGCCGCGCTGCCCACCGGCGATCCGGTGATGCCATTTGCGAACCTGCGCGATGGCGACTGGCAGCGCAAGCGCCACGGCATCCGAGGAGCGACCAGCGAGGCCGCAAGGTCGACGGGAGCCGTACCAAAGACAACGAAGGTGACAGGGTCCAAACCTTCGACCGCGTTCCCAGCCCGAACGGGCAAGTCGCCAACAACCTCACATTTCCGTTCTCAGCGCGTGACCGAGAGTGACATAAAGGCGGGGCAGGTACGCATCCCCATCGGCGCGACGAAGACCATCCTTCCGCAGGAGCGTCAGGACATCCCCGTGCTATTGGGCGGTCGCGAGCTCACCGGCCGGTGGGACCCGCGCTACGGCGAGAAGGAGCGCTCCGGCGTCATCCGTATCGGCCGGACCGCCGCGCTTGAACTTCTGCACCCCGGCGACATGCTTGGCGTTTCAATGAGAGCCGACGGCACGGCCCAGCTCAGCTAACTCAGAGCGCCGTCGGGCGCAGAGCGGTGACGTATGCGACGCAGATCGCCTGCACCCGATCCTCGGGGATCGCGGTTCGCAATGCTCTTGAGGCCATCTCGATGCCGGAGCGTCCACGTCTGCCGAACAGCTCCTCAATGTAGGTGAGCGCCGCGGTCGTCGGAGGCCCGGCGATCGCATCCTGGGCGAGGGCGCTGAGCGTGACTGCGATCTCGTCCGGCCTCGTCGTCTGCATGAGTCGCACGACATCGGAGGCGTCCTTGTCGTCGAGCCGGGCGGCGTGACCGCTTGCGACGCGATCGTGGAGCTTGTGGGCCTTTGCGACGAGCAGCGCGGCGGGGCCGGCGACCCTCGCTTGTAGCGAGCGCTCGTCTGCTGGGTCCAGCGCCGCGATGGTCATCGTGCTGTTGTCGACCAATGCTGCCTCGAGTCCGACCGCGCGCCGAGCAGCACGAGCGCCGTGGCCGCCCAGGCGTGCGGCACGTCTGCCGGTGCCCGACGCGGCGCCCTCAGGAACGATCAGATCGACCGGAACCAGGAACTCCTCGCCGGCAGCAGACGCGCTCGCCAGCCAGATGCCCGGCTCGACGTGACCGCCGGGCTGCTGCTGCAGATGGAACCCTGCTGCGGACATCCCGGCTTCGAGCTCCGGAGCCTCGCCGAGGAGAAGCGGGTCCAGTACGAGATCGCCGTCGGTGGTGTAGGGGGCGATGGCCAGGTCGGCGGTGCCCGTGTGGAGATAGACGGCCTGGGCACCGGCCAGGATGATGGCGTCACCGTGTGGTGCGAGCACGGTCAGGGCGTCGAGTAGGACTCGCCGGGCAGCTACGTATCGCGCGTCGAGGTCCTGCGGTCGCGAAACATCGCTCGCGCCGGTCACGCGTCCGCCTTAGAGAGGTGAAGATCGGCGATCGAGGGCAGCCGCCAGCGCGGCTCGTTCTCCGCCATCCACGCGATGAGCGCTTCGCCCTCGGCCGGCATCCTGCCTGTGCCCGTCAGGCAGTCGACGGCGGCCTGGGAGGGCGCGACGTAGCGCAGGCCCGCGTCTTCTGTCCCCCGCTCCCACACGACCGGATCGAACGCTCGGAGCAGGACGACGTTGGCTCCCTCGTCGGCCGGAAGCAAGCCGAGCGTGTTGGCCAGTGCCTCGATCTCGTTGCAGTACGCGATGAGCAGTGCCGGCGCGGCGACGGGTGCGAGCCGCACGGCGGCGAACGATCCTGTGACTGCCATCAACGGCGGCCCGGACAGCTCTGCGAGCTGCGAGAGCGCATCGTTTGCCCCGCCCGGCGCGAGGAAGGTGGACGCATCGTTGCTCTTGAGGACGTCGTATGACTCCGCCCACCGCCGCAGCAGCCCGGGCACGTCGACGTCCTGCACCCGTCCTCGACGGGTGCGTTCGACAAGCGCGTCTTGGTCCAGCGCGTCGAGCAACCGCGAGACGTATCCCTGCGTCAGGCCCGTGACGGCGGCGATCTCGCTCACTCCATAGGGCGGACTGACGTCGATGAGCAGACGGATCAGCCGTGCGGCCTTGGGCCCGCGGACCCTCGCCCGGCCGCGAGGCATGGGCTCGGGGTTCCTGGCGGCTCCGACGGCACTTATGTAGAGCGCGGGGTTCTCCAGCTTGAGCAGCGCGTTACCGGTCAGGTCGATGAAGTTGATGCCGTCCTTGGCCAGTAGCTCTCGGCTTCGTGCACTCATCCATGGAGAGACGGCGAGGATCGGGATGTTGCCGGCGAGCGAGCGGATGACGCTCGACAGCCCGCCGGAGAGTCGCTCGACAGCGCGAGGATCGAATGATCGCTTCGCCTCAACCGCGAGGGTCACGTAGGTACCCCGGGGGTCGCGAAGGTCGATCGCGCCGTCCGCCAGCGAGCGTGCCTCACCCGAGTTTGCGGCTACCTCGGCCCTGTTCGATCGTTCTACGGTCCAGCTCGCCGGGAGCATCTCGCGGAGCTGCACAACAGCTGCGTCGATGAGATCTGTTTGCTCGATGGGCCCATTTGCCAGCATAGCGAAAATAGAATATCAGAAAAGAGTGCCTGTTCCAGCTATTTTGCTGTCCTCGCAAATATCCCCAACCAGTAAACCTATTGGCAGTACTTACTCGAACAGCCTGCCCTCGACGTCCGGCCAGTATCTGTAGAGAGTCTTGGCCTGGTCGAGCACGAGCTGCGCAAAGTGGTTGATGTCCTGGACACTTCCTCCCCCAGGCGGCGCAATCGGTGGCTTGTACTCGTGCTCGCGGAGGAGCCGCCTGATCTTGCGGCGAATCGCAGCCTCGGTCGATGCCCTGTCAGCCCAGTCGACGGTGAGGTCTTCCCTGATGCTTTTGACGAGGTCTCGTGCGATTTTGGCGAGTTGCGGGTCGACGTTCGGCGCGTCGGCGCCACCGGCCAGCGCGTCGTAGAAGGCGGCCTCCTCCGCAGTGAGGCCGAGCTGCTCGTGACGGCGGCCGGCTTCGCGCAGACTCCTGGCGATCTCAACGAGGCGCTGCACGACTTCAGCGCTTGAGATCTGGCGCAGCTCATAGCGGTGCAACACGGCGTCGAGTTGCTCTGCGAAGAGCTTGGCCTGTGCCTGGTTAGTGCGGCTTCGGCTTTTGACCTCGTTCTTGAGCAGCTTCTCGAGCAGCCGTATCTGAACGTTTGGATGCTCGGTCTTGGCCGCGATCGAGTCGAGGAACTCCTCGGAGAGAACGGAGATGTCAGGACGGTCTTGATCGGCGAGAGCGAGCGTCTCGATAACCTCGCCGGCGGCGAGCCCCTCGGACATGAACTGTCGCACGGCCTGCTCCGCCTCGGCGCTTGCCTGCGGGACCGGCGTGGCGATCTTGCGCACCTCGCCCGCGAGCTTCTTGAAGAAAGAGATCTCCTCCCGCAGGTCGATCACGGCCTGTTGGGTGCCGATCAGCGTGTACCACTTCGCGAGTGCCGCCTGCTCGTCGAGGAACTCGCGAACGCGCTGCTCGTCGCCCAGAACGTAGTCCCAGCAGTCCAGGATCAATCGCGAGGGGTCCGCCGCGACATTGAGCTCGCCCTTGCGATACCCGGCGGGGTACAGCATCGCGCAGAGCACCTCGTACTTCTCCCACAACCCGGCGATCGCCTGGGCGATCGGGATTGCGGGATCTTCCAGCTCAGTTTCGTCGTAGGCGCGCAGGGAGGCCCGCAGATCCTCACCGATACCGATGTAGTCGACGACGAGGCCGCCGCTCTTTTCGCGGAACACCCGGTTTACGCGTGCGATCGCCTGCAGGAGGCCGTGGTCGCGCATCGGCTTGTCGATGTAGAGCGTGTGCAGCACCGGAGCGTCGAAGCCCGTCAGCCACATGTCCTTGACGACGACGATCCGGAGTGGGTGGTCGGGGTCGCGAAAGTCCTTCGCGAGCTGAAGGAGCTGCGGCTTGGAACGGCGGAACAGCGAAATCGGCTTCTCATCGGTCGCACTAGCGGAGATCACGCAGTCGACGGTCTCCTCGCCGAAGCGCTCGCGCAGACTCCCGGCGAGCTCGGCCGCAATTCGCCTCGAGTAGGCGACGACGAGCGCCTTGCCCGGTAGCGCCTCGCAGCGTGTCGTGAAATGGAGGTGGATGTCGTTCGCCAACGTCTCGATCCGCTCCGGCGACCCGACGACCTTCTCGAGCTTTGCCCAGCTGGTGATGAGCTTGCCCGCGGCCTCCTGCTCCTCGGCTTCGAGGATTTCCCCGACCTGCGCGAGCTGCTCCTGGTCCTCGACGGACAGCGGTATCTGGCGCGACTCATAGTAGATCGGGACGGTCGCCTGATCTTCCTGGGCCTGGCGCATTCGGTAGACCGAGACGTAGTCGCCGAACACCAGACGCGTCGAGCGGTCGGCGCCTTCCACGGGGGTGCCGGTGAAGCCGATCCTGGTCGCGTTGGGAAGCGCGCGCGTGATGTTCTGCGCGTAGGCCGCATACTGCGATCGGTGCGCCTCGTCTGCCATGACGACCACGTTCTGCCGCTCTGATAGCACCGGCATGGCCTCGTCGTTGGCCGGCGCGAACTTCTGGATCGTCGTGAACACGATGCCACCTGCGGGCACCTTCAGCAGCTCGTGCAGGCTTTCCTTGCCGCCAGAGATCTCTTGCGCCTGGTGGCAAAAGGGCTCCAGGTGGGTGGCACTGAAGGTTTTCTGAAGCTGGTCGTCGAGGTCGGTGCGATCGGTCACCGCGACGATCGTGGGGTTCGCGAAGCGTGGGTCGTGCCGCAGCTTGTTGGCGAAGAACACCATCGTGTAGCTCTTGCCGGCCCCCTGCGTGTGCCACACGATCCCGCCACGGCGGTCGCCACGCATCGCGACCGCAACAGACTCCACAGCGGCGTGAACCGCGTCGACCTGGTGATACTTGGCCATCACCTCCCACGTCCTCGCGCCGTCGCTCTCGAACAGGACGAAGTCACGGATCAGCTCCAGAAGTTGTGCGGGCGCGAAGACACCCTCGATCATCGTCTGCAGCGGCGAGCGACCATGGGGCTGCCGGTCCGCCGCGCCCATCTCCTTCCATTCAGCGAAGTGCTCTGCGGCCGTGCTCCATGTCCCCACCCGTGCCGACATCAGGTCTGACACGCCGACGATCCCTAGATAGCGGTATAGGCTGGGGATCGTGTCGGTGTAGTGGTGGATCTGATTGATCGCATCCCGCGCGGAGTCCGCGAGTCCGGGCGCCTTTAACTCGAGCTGTCCGAGTGGCAGCCCGTTGACGAACAGCAGGATGTCCGGCCTGCGATTATGCCCACCCTCGACAATTGTGAACTGGTTGACCGCGAGCACTTCGTTGCGACCGGGGTTCTCGAAGTCGACGAGCTTGGCGCGCTCGGTCTGTTCGACCCCCGTATCGTCCACGTAGGGAATCGTCACGCCCGCGGTAAGCAGCTCGTGAAAGCCGCGGTGGTCCTCGATCAGCGATGGGGAGGTGCCTGTCATCGCAAGCTCGCAGGCCCTCTGCACAGCGTCGCTCGGGAGGTCAGGGTTGATCCTCGAGACGGCCCGGTGCAGTCGGTCGCCCAACACCACATCTGACCAGAGCTTGCGCTCCCCTCCTGCAGCTTCGGCCGGAAGCTCACGGCCGTGGACGTGCGTCCACCCCGCCTCACACAGCCAGTCGAGTGCGGGCTGCTCGACGAGCGCGTCCTCGCTGGCGGACGAGGTCACGCCTTCGCGCCTGAAAGTTTCTCGATTGACATGCCGATCACCTCGTCGGAATCACTCGTGCCGGGGATGCGAATCTCCCCCGTGATGAGCTTCGGGAGGAGTGCGTCGCGAACACGAACCAGGGAGTCTGTCTCGTCGTGGAGAACAGCGAGCTTCGTCACAATCGGCGACGCGTACTCGTCGAAATCGCGGATCTGCTCGGGCGGCGGTATGGCGACGGACACGCCAGCGACCTGCGCCTTATTCACCGCTGGGAAGATCGTTCCGGACTCCTCGCTGGCCCATCGGCCCTGCAGGCTCCTAATGAGGAACTCGGCATACGCCCGACGATCGGAGGTCGCGCCACAAACGCCGCGCCCAAGACAGACTTCCGTTCTGGCCACGTTCACTGCGCCTACCGGGGCGCGAACCGTCATGAGCGTCGCACCGGAATCAATCCTCCTTGTTGGCGCGGATGTGTAGACGCGACTAACGGGATAACGTACACCGAAGCCACCCATCCCCTGTACAAGCAGCACGCCGGCGTCACGATCGTCCGTGTAGGACGAACCCGGCGGAGACTGGCCCATCGTGATCTCAACAAGGTCCGTCAACTTTCCAACCGACCAGCCTGCAGGGATCACTCCGAGCTCGCTCTCGTCCAACTCCTCCACCCCGACGAAGTCGACAAACCGCGCACGGAAGACTGCAGCAGCGGTGTCCTCCAGCAGCGAAGCAAGTCGACGGTTGCTGTCGATCTTGTCATCGAGGGGGCGCAGCACGGACGCGATGCGACGCTGTTCCGCGATGGGCGGCAGAACAACGGTAAGCGATCGCTGTGCCGTGAGACTGACATAGGGAGCCATGTCGGTCTCATTCATGCGCATTCGTAGTTGTACTGCAAATGCAGGGGACCGCATGTAGGAGAATAGGAATGCCTGGTCGAGCTGACTAGCGTCGAGTGAGCGCCAGAAGGTTGTCTGCGGTGAGCAGACGAAATGCGGAGCGTCCGCAGGCACACGAGCCAAACGCCCGACCGTGCCCTTGTGGGTGAGCAGCACGTCGCCCCTCGCACCGACCCCCTTTTTGATCCTCGCGAGTGCAACCTCGTTGATTCTTTGAACCCCGCTGAAGTCAATCGCGCCATCGTCACCTATGTCCGCAGCACGGACGTGAGGCGTGCCATCAGCGTCCAGCTCCTCCCGACGGGGTCGGTACTCGCCATGATTGCCGTCCTGCACCAGCAGAATACGTGCAGCCTCGAGTTGACTGACCGTGCGACTCTGCCAGTTAGAGTCCATAGCCGACTTGCTCCAGCGCACGCTTGACCTCCCCGGCGAGTCGCTCGTTCTCGGCCATCTCGTCCGCGAGCTTGTCGACGAGCGTTGCCATGCGCTCCTCGAAGGCAACCTCGTCCTCCTCGGACTCAGGCGCCCCGACGTAACGCCCGGGTGAGAGCGTAAAGCCCGCCATCTCGATCTCTCTCACATCGCTTCCCCGGCAGAAGCCCGGCTGGTCGGCGTAGTCCTCGCCGGTCGTGCCGCGCCACGCGTGGTAGGTCGATGCGATCCGATGGATCTCCTCCTCAGTGAGCTCTATCTGCGTGCGGCTGATCTTGCTGCCCATCTGTCGGGCATCGATGAACAGCGTCTCTTCGCGGCGGTCGCGCTCGCTTGAGGACGACTTGTCACGATCGAAAAACCATAGGCACACGGGTATGCCCGTCGTGTAGAAGAGCTGTGCCGGGAGCGCCACGATGCAATCGACCACGTCAGCTCTGATCAAGTTCTCGCGAATCTTGCTCTCGCCGCCAGTCATCGTTGTGAGCGAGCCGTTGGCCATCACGAAGCCGGCACGGCCTTTCGGGGCGAGATGGTGCAGGAAGTGCTGCATCCAGGCGTAGTTGGCGTTTCCGGCCGGGGGTACGCCCTGCGCCCAACGCACATCGTCGAGGATCGCCGGAGTCGACCACTCCTTCTGATTGAACATCGGGTTGGCCATCACGAAGTCCGCCTTCAGACGTGGGAAGGCGTCGTCAAGCAGCGAGCCGCTCTCGGTGTACTGCACATCCCCTGAGAGGCCATGGATCGCAAGGTTCATGCGGCCGATCCGCCACGTAGCCTGATTGCGCTCCTGGCCGTATACCGAGATCTTCTCAGGACGCCCGCCGTGCGCCGCGACGAACTTCGCTGACTGCACGAACAGTCCGCACGAGCCGCAGGCGGGATCGAACACTCGGCCTGTGTACGGCTCCAGCATCTCGACAAGCAGCCGGGCGACCGGCGCTGGCGTGTAGTACTCCCCGCCGCGATGTCCCTCGGCACGAGCGAACTCCTTGATGAAGTACTCGTAGGTGCGTCCGAGGATGTCGCGCGCTTCGCCCGGATCCTTGCCAAAGCCGATCTTCGCGATCGTCTCCACGAGCGAGCCGAGCAGCTCTGCTGACAGCGGTGCGCGCGAGTAGACGCGCGGCAGCATCCGGCGCAGCTCGCGGTTCTCGCCTTCGATCGCGCTGAGCGCGTCGTCGATGCGCTTGGCGATGTCTGGGCTGGAGGCCGACGCGAGGATCGCCGGCCAGCGGGCCTGCTCGGGCACCCAGAACACCTGCTTTTCTGCGTATGCGTCGCGATCGTCAAGTTCTTCGGCCCGCGCGAGCCTGTCTGCGACGTACTCCTTGCTCTTCGCGTCAGAGAGTTCGGCCTCAAGTGCGACGCGGCGCTGTCCGAAGGCGTCGGAGATGTACTTAAGGAAGATCAGGCCGAGGACAAGGTGCTTGTACTCGGCGGACTCGAGCGACCCGCGCATCTTGTTCGCGGCCTCGAACAGCGCATGGCCGTTGGGCTGCCCGTTGTCGTCCCCTTTCGCCACGCTCGAAACGTAACCGGTTTGTCCCCGAGGTCGTCGGGAGCGGCGGGAAGAATGCCCTTCTTGGGGGGTCAGGCCGTGTCCGACGGAGCGTGATCTCCGTTGCCGAACGCCCGTTCAACGAACGCCGCCCCATTGGACGGATCGGGTGCGTAGTGGCGGTAGATCTCGGTGGTCTTGGCGTCGGCGTGGCCCATCCACTCCTGGATCGCGCGCAGCGGGGCGCCGGCGGCGGCCATCTGCGTGCCGAAGGTGTGGCGGAGCTCGTGGAAGGTGATCTCGTGCACGCCTGCCTCGGCGAGCGCATCCTTGAACCGCCTGCGCATCTTGGAAGGGTCAAGGACATGCCCAGTGTCGGAGTGGCAGAAGACGAGATCCCTGTCTGCGGGGAAGCGCGAGCGTCGGCGTAGCTCGTCGAGTTCGCGGGCGAGCCGTGCGGCCATCGGGACCGAGCGGCCTTCGTGGAACTTGGGGGTGTCCATCTGCCCGCGGGTGAAGTTGTCCGCGACGCGCACGCGCCCGACCTGCCAGTCGATGTCGAGCCACTTCAGCGCGAGCAGCTCGCCCTGGCGCAGGCCGGTGAGCGCGGCGGCCAGATACAGCGCGCGCTCGACGCCGCCGAGGGTGTCCTCCGGCACCGCGTCGATCAGCTTGTCGAGTTCGGCTGGCTGGAGGAAGCGGACGCGTTGATGTGGAGAGCGGTTCTTCTTCGGGCGGTCGACGTAGGCGACCGGGTTGCTCTGCGCCCAGCCGCGCTTTATCGCGAAGGCGAACACGCCGTGCAGGAAGTTCAGATGGTTCTGGACGGTCTTTGAGGACAGACCGTCGTTGCGCTTGCGCTTGAGGTACTGCGCCACCTGGGCCGGCTCGATCTTGTCGATCGGCCGCTCGCCGAAGAAAGGCACGAGATGACGGCGCAGATGTCCGCGGTAATCCTGGATCGTGGAGCGCTTGCGCTCCATCACGTGCTCCAGATGATCGACGTAGGCGCCGCCGGCCTCCTCCAATGTGCGCCGGGCGGCTGTGGACACGATGACATCGCGCTCGATGCGCTTGCGCAACTCCTTCTCGGCTTGGGCGCGCGTGAGTCCGTCCGCGGTGCCCGGGGTGCGCTTGACGGCAATCTTGCGCTTGACGCGCGTGGCGCCGGACCACCACGAGCCGTACCAGCTCACCTGCCCAGCCGCGTCGGCTCGCTCGAAGAGACGACCGCTGCCGTAGGAGCGCCTACTCATCGCCGGCGACCCATGTGTCGGTGTCCGATGTCGTGCGGGGCATCAGCCGTCGACTTGCTCGGCGAGCCACTGTTCGAGCATCGCGCGGGTGAAGCGGATGTGCCGTCCGACGCGCAGGCACGGTATCCGGTGGGCGCGCACGGATTCGAAGACCCAGCTCGGCTTCACGGACAGCAACGCGGCCGCCTCGTGCGGACACAGCAGCGGCCCCTCGGCGAGTATCGACTCGACTACGGCGGCGCTTGTGGGTTCTGTCCCTCTCATCCCCGTTAATGACCCCGAGCGGCCGGAAACGGCCAACGAGTTGGGCGAGGAGTAGATGGGGACGGCATTGGCGCGTCGCGCGAGGCCCGTCGCGGTCGGAGCCACCGACCGTCCCGCTGGGTGCCTGCCGGGGCATCCCGAAGCGCCTATATCGCGATCAGCCGAAGCTCATCCAGCCGCCTGACCGCACGAGACGCCCAGACTGACTCACCGGAGATCTGCACGATGCCGTTCTGATCGAGCCTCGCGAGTGCGTCGTTGATGTCGAGCGGCTCGATGTTGGAGATCTCGACCTCCAGCTCTGCGCGCGACCAGCGGTGCTCGTGATCGTCGCGAAGGAACTGCAGGATGATCGCCCGTTCGACCCGCGGGTCGCGGGTCGCCCTCGCCCAGAACTTGGCTAAGTTGATCTTGCATGGAAGGGTCACTCCTTCTTTGCCGGGCCCCGGGCAGCTCAAACTGCGCCGGGGCCACTTGGTGGTGGATGTCTGTGCGGCGGCCTAGCCGAGGTCGCGACGCCACCAGCTGAGTAGCACAAAAAAGTATAGTACCACAAGTGCTCGACTTTTACGGATAAGCTCCCGGGGATGGGGCCTGAGCAGCAGTTCGGTGTCAATCTCGCCCATGCACGGGAGAGATGCGGCCTCAGCCAGTCCCAACTCGCCCGCAAGGTCGACGTGGTGGACACCTACATATCTCGGATCGAGACCGGCAGGTCGACACCTTCCTTCGGTCTGATCATGCGCCTGGCGGCAGAGCTCGACACCACACCTTCAGAGCTTTTCGCCGAAGTCCACTAGCTCGAATACCGTTGACGTCAGAGGAGTACCCACCGCACGCTGTGGCCCGGGTCGAGCGCGAGCGCGGCGTCAGGTGTCTGCCTGGCTGTTGTTCGTCGTCCAACTCAGGCGTCTCGTTGGCTACGCGGGGGCGCCTGCCAAAGCGGGTCGGTACGCGGACGATCGCTCGCGTGGCATTTCGGTCGTCCGCATCGACGGAGGGGTGGTGCCCGAGCTGCGCCCGGCCTCTCAGTCTTCGGTCAGCGGACCGACGAACACGACTGAAGCCGGCTGCTTCCCATCTCTCAGCGCAGCGCGCTGTCGTAGCCAGGCTGCACGCGCGCTCTCGAGTCGGTCGACGGGGTC
>DASYAP010000052.1:0-35334 GCA_036501265.1 Solirubrobacteraceae bacterium
GTACGAGTATGGGGCTCGCGCGGGGATCTGGCGGCTCTTGCGGGTGTTTGACGGTGCGGGGGTTCCGGTGACGTGGTTTGCGGCGGCGGTGGCGCTTGAGCGAAACCCGGCGGCGGCTGAGAAGCTCGCGCGCCGGGGTGATGAGGCGGCCGGTCACGGTTATCGCTGGAGCAACCATTTTGAGATGACCCGCGATGAGGAGCGTGAGGCGATCCGCCGGGCGGTGGAGTCGATACAACGCAGCACCGGCTCGCGGCCGGTGGGGTGGTACTGCCGCGAGATGGGCGTAAACACCCGCGAGCTGGTGGTCGAAGAGGGCGGGTTTGTGTACGACTCGGATTGTTATAACGACGACCTTCCCTACTGGACGCGCGTGCTGGGGCGCCCTCACCTGATCGTGCCCTACGGGCTGGTGGTAAACGACGCCCGTTACGTCGTCGCGCAGGGGTTCGCCAGCCCCGAGCACTTCTACGAAATGGCCAAGGCGAACCTCGATCGCCTGCGCAACGACGGCGACGACACCCAGCGGATGATGTCTGTCGGGCTGCACCCACGGATCACCGGCAACCCAGGACGATCAGACGCGCTAGCCAGATTCATCGACTACGGCCAATCGCTCGGCGACGTCTGGTTCGCCCGCCGCATCGACATCGCCCAAACCTTCATCGCACAACAACCCGCAGACAACTGGCTCTAACCGCGTGAGCGCCCGCCACCGTGTGGAGTTGACTGCCGGGACAGTCGCCGACCTCGTGGCGACCACGATCGTCGATCGGGCGGCCGATCGCGTATTCATCTTCCCCGGTGGCGGCAGCAACCTGGAGGTCATAGACGCCTTGGATCGGCTTGGTGTCGCTGTGGTTTTGACCCGGTCGGAGGGTGGCGCGGCGCTGATGGCGGCAACTTACGCCGATCTCACTGGCAGGCCCGCAGTGGTGCTCATCGGTCTCGGGCCGGGTGTCGCCAGCGTGGTCAATGGACTGGCCCATGCGCTGCTTGACCAGAGCCCGGTCATCGTGATCAGTGACCGGTTCGGCGGCGCAGAGCGCGACAGCACAGGCCACCAGGAGCTCGATCACATCGCGCTGCTGGCGCCTGTCGTGAAATGGCAAGCCGAGCTGACGCCCGCTTGCGCTGCCGCTGTGCTGGAGCGGGCCATCACGATGGCCTCGACACCGCCTTGCGGCCCGGTGCATCTGGAGCTGCCGCGCGACGTCGCGCTCGCGCCGGCGGAAGAGATTGGCGCCGAGTTCTCGCTGCCGCCCTCGGAGGCTCCCGCCTCCCCCGTGTGCGACGAGCGGTCTCCGGTGACAGCCCGCTTGGCGGCTGCGCGCCGTCCGATCGTGCTGATCGGAGATGAGGCCCTTGAGGTGTCGCAGGATGATCTCGTGAGACTGGTCGAGCGCGTAGGCGGACCTGCGCTAAGTACCTACAAGGCGAAAGGCGCATTCCCGGAGGACCATCCGCTGTGGTGCGGCATTCTCACCAACGCAGCGCTCGAACGGCCGCTCCTTGATGAGGCCGACGTAATCCTGGCGATTGGACTCGATCCCGTCGAGCTCCTGCCGGCGCCGTGGCCGGTGGACGCGCCAGTGGTCGCTTTCCGGCGACATACAGAGCACGTCCCCGGATATAGCCCACAACACGTCGTGGTCGGCGATCTCTCGCCTCTGGTCAAATCGCTCGCTGCCGTACTCAGAGGCGGCGAGACGACTTGGTCGCACGCGGAAGTCGCTCAGCGACGCGGTCGCCTACTTGAAGCTTTGCGGACGGGTTCTCCCGAGTCCCTGACCGCATTGGACGTGGTGGCGTCGGTTCAGGCGGCGGCCCCCGAGGGGACAACCGTGACAGTGGATGCAGGCGCGCACATGTTCGCCGCAACATGGGGATGGCGAGCCTCTCGCCCGCGGGGATTCTTGATGTCCAACGGTCATGCGACGATGGGATACGCGGTCCCTGCCGCTCTCGCGGCAGCCCTAGCCCGCCCGAGTGATCCCGTGATCGCTTTCACCGGCGACGGCGGATTTCTCCTTCACGGAAACGAACTGGAGACTGCAGCGCGGGTTAGGGCAAGGCTGTTGGTCGTAGTCCTGAACGACTCCGGTCTCAGCCTGATCCGTACGAAGCAGGAGGACCGCAACTACCGGCGGACGGTCGTCGACTTCGGCCCGGTCGACTGCGCCGCCTTTGCTCGGTCTTTGGGCGCCGCTGGAGCCGTGGTCGGCACAGTGCCAGAGCTCCGGGCGGCAGTCGTGAAGGGGCTTCGTGAATCCGTTCCGACGGTCCTCGACGTGAGGATTTCGGGGGACGAGTACGGTGAGCTGCAGCGCGTCATCAGGGGCACCCGCGCCCCTAAGCGACAGAGCGAGGAGTCCGTGTGCACGGGATAGCCTCGCGACAGTCCGTGCGTGTAGCGGTTGTGCAAAATGCACCGCGGCTTGGGGATGTCGAAGGCAACCTCGCTGCGTGCGTCGCGCAGCTAGATCGAGCGGCGGACGCCGGGAGCGATCTGGTGGTGTTCCCGGAGTGCGCTCTCAGTGGCTACATGCTGAGCGATGAACAGTCCGCGCGTAACTGCGCGGATCGCATCCCCGGACATCTCACCGGAACGCTGAGTGCAGCGTGTCAGCGGATGGGGCTGCATTGTGTGGTGGGAATGCTCGAGACGGAAGGATCTACGCTCTACAACACGGCGGTACTGATCGGCCCCGAGGGTGTCATTGGGCGCTATCGCAAGTCACATATAGCGTGCATCGGGGTGGATCGCTTCACCGCTGTGGGAAATGAGTCCTACGAGGTCTTCGACACTCCCGTCGGCCGTATCGGTCTGCAAATCTGCTACGACTGGCGCTTTCCCGAAATCACACGCGTGTTGGCGCTGGAAGGCGCGGAGATGATTATTCATCCGACCAATTCGCCGGTGCCAGCGCGCGAGATCGCCGAATACATCACACGTGCGCGAGCGGCTGAGAACGCAGTATTCTTTGTCACGGCCAACCGGTGCGGGAGCGAGAGCGGCACCGCATTCTTCGGATGGAGCCAGATCGTCGACCCACTGGGTCGACGAGTGGTGGAAGCGGGTGCCGAAGAGACCGTGATTACCGCTGACCTTGACCTTCGGCTCGCGCGCGACAAGATCATCGAACCGCAGCACGGCGGCTACAACGTCGCCTTGTTCGACGACCGCCGTCCGGAGCTCTACTCGCGTCTGGTGCAGAGCGACTCATAGCTCGCAAGAAGACGCCGTTTTATCCTGGTGTGCGCGGCTTTTGGCGAGGCCTGGTGCTACTCTGCGGGTGTGCGGGGTGCGAGTCGCGGAGCTGTCCCGATCCGTCGGGTACGCAAGGCCTACGAGCAGATCGCGGACCAGCTCCGCGAGCTCATCGTCTCCGGCCAGCTTGGTCCGGCCCAGAGGCTCCCGAGCGAGGCCGACCTTGCTGCCGAATTCGGAGTAAGCCGCCCAACCGTCCGCGAGGCTCTGCGGCTGCTGTCGGCGGATTCACTGATTCGCACGGCGAAGGGCGCGAGCGGGGGAAACTTCGTGACGCTGCCGACGGTCGATCATGTCCGCGAGTCCCTCAGTACGAACATCGGTCTCTTAAGTCAATCCGAGCATGTTTCACTAGGCGAGTTTCTGGAAGCCCGAGAGCTCCTCGAGGTTCCCGCGGCACGACTCGCAGCCCGGCGCCGGAGCGCTTCAGACCTTGAGACCTTACGCGCAGCCATCCCGCCACAGCCTCTGGATCTCAGCTCCGAGCGGCAGTTCATCTACAACAAGGAGTTCCACTCGGTAATCGTCGTGAGCTCTGGTAACACCTTGCTGTCGATCGCCACCCACCCAATATTTTCGGCGTTACAAGCCAACCTGAAGCGCTCGGCGTTGGGCCGACAGTTCCACCAACGTGTCAACGACGACCACCGTGGGCTTCTGGCAGCGATCGAGGCAGGCGACGAAGTGGCTGCCGCCGAGCAGATGCAGGAGCACCTCGGTTTCCTGCGCCCGATGTACGAGGAGGTGTGGCGTTACGGCGAGCCGGAGCCGTATCAAGCGGCCGAGGACGACTCCCCGACACGGGCAGACGAGGCCGCCTCTTCAGAGAGTAGGCTGCCAGCCGGTGGTGATGGCCGAGGCTGAACGCCTAGTGACGGCGAAACTCGGGCGTCGGTGGGACCTCAAATGAAACGACTCGGTCTGCTTGGCGGGATGAGCTGGGAGTCCTCCGCCGTGTATTACCGCCTGATCAACGAGGCGGTGCGCGACCGGTTGGGCGGGCTGCATTCCGCGGATCTCGTATTGCGATCGATCGACTTCGCCGAAATTGAGGCGATGCAGCGGGAAGGCGAGTGGCAGATGGCTGGTGAGCGCTTGGCGCACGAAGCCGGTCTGCTGGCACGGGCCGGTGCGGAGCTATTGGTGCTTTGTACAAATACGTTGCACAAAGTGATCGACACGATTACGTCGCGTGTCGATATTCCGTTGCTCCATATTGCTGACGCTTCTGGTGAGGCGATGGGCGCAGCGGGGCTTCACACGGTGGGATTGCTTGGCAGTGCTTACACGATGGAGCAGGACTTTTATACGGGCCAACTCCGAGAACGACATGGATTGACGGTCCTGATTCCGGATCACGAGGACCGTCGGGTGGTGGATGACATCATCTACCAGGAACTCTGCCTTGGCGAATTTAGGGGAGAGTCCCGTGAGGCCTACCGCCGGGTCGTCACCGCCCTCGTCCAGCGCGGCGCCGAGGGGATACTGCTCGGCTGTACCGAGATTGGCCTGCTACTTCGTCCGGGCGACGCTGACGTTCCGCTCTTCGATACGGCGCGCCTCCATGCCGAGCGCGCGGTCGAGCTGGCGCTGCAGGCCCCCGCCGGCGTGGCACGTTCGGCGCACACCTGAAGAGATCGGTGGATCGCTCGGACGTCGAGGGCCAGCTCGACAGCTCGCTCGCTCGGCTCGATGACATCGACGCGAGCGACGCGGCGCTACGCATCGTTCTGGAGCGCCTAGGCTGCTTCGGTCTCGGCGCGTGGGTGCAGGACGGTGTCCTGCTCACCTGCGGCCCCGCCGGGAGCAGTGGCCCCTATGCTCACGCAGTTCTCCGCCTAAGCCGCGAGTGCGCGGCCGAGAGGATCCTCACTATCGCGGTTGAGCATGCCCGGCGCTGCGGAACGCCGGTCGGCCTCTGGGTAAGGAGCCACGCGGATGCCGACATTGAAACGGCCGCGCGCAAGGCCGGCTATGGGCTTTTTGGTGGCTCCGCCGCCCTAATGGGAATGGTCGCCCACGAGGCGCCGGCTTCATCCGACCCGCGAGCCGCAGGCATGGTTAGGCGAGCGCAGGATCCCGAAATGTTCGCGGCTGTGGTGGCTGCGGCGTTCGGGCAGCGAGGGATTTCATTCGCAGCCACCTCAGCGCTCTTGGACAACCCGCCGCTGCTGAACGCAGAGGGCAGCCACGCATTCGTCGCGGTGACCAATGGGCAGCCGGTCGCCTCTGCAATCGTGTTCGTCAAGCCGCCGTATGGCGCGCTGGCCTATATCGGCACGATTCCGGCCGCACGTCGCCGCGGAGCGGCAACTGAGGTCACCGTGGCGGCGATGCGAACCGCCATCAGCGGTGGTGCCACCCGGCTCGGCCTCCAGGCCACCCCGGAAGGCAAGGTTTTGTACCGGCGGCTCGGCTTCATGGAGGTGACCGAGTACCCCTGCTACCTGATTCCGCCATCGCCGGTGCGCTGAGACGACTACGGCTGCTCAGGCGATGGAGTCTTCGGCCATCGCCCGCTCGAGCGCCTTCTGCGCCCGCAATGTCTGTGGCCCAGGAGCCACCGGAAACCTCGTCTCGCCGATCGCAGCAGCCGGCTGGACAAGTCGCGCCGTCGAGGCCAGGAACGCCTCTTCCGCCTGGAGCGCGTCCTCGAGTTGGAAGCTCCCTTCCTCCACGGGAAGGCTCTCGAGAATCGCCCGTCGTGTGATAGACGCGAGGATGCCGGTTTCAAGCGAGGGCGTCCGGATTTGCCCCTCACGGACCCAGAAGATCGCGGACCTGGGGCCCTCGAGTACGACGCCGTCCGACCTGACCAGAAGTGCCTCGTCGTAACCCGCGGCGACGGCCCGGCGGGAGGCCATCACGTTGGCGGCATACGAGAGCGACTTGACGCCGTTGAGCAGCACTGAGGGGTCGTAGACCATCGGCAGCAGCCGTGCCGGCTTGGTTAACGCCTCCGGGTCGCCAGGCGACTCCAGGCGGCAGAGCCGGTGGCCACCGCGCGTGAGCACGACGCGGATGACCGTGAGACCGGCCGGAGCATGCGAAAGCAAAATCTCGATGTCGGATTCGAGTTCCGCTCGCGGGCACTCGAGGGCCATAGCCCGGCAGGATCGCTCGAGACGATCGAGGTGCGCCGCGCGCGCAAAGGGGCGCCCATCCTTGACCGGAAAAGCGTCGAACGCGCCATCGCCCCGAATCAGCCCATCATCTCCGACGGGGATCATCGCCTCGCCCGCGCGCATCAGTTCGCCGTCGAGGACCAGTGGCCAATCGTCGACCTCTGTCGAAGCCGCGTTCGCGATTGGATGAACGGTGCGGTCCGTACTCATCGGTGCGGGCCAACTGTAGATCTTCCGACCGACCATGGGGCGAGCGGCATAGACGATGCGGCGATTCCGCCGCGAGGTCAGTAGAAGCGTTGCGGATCGACGCGGTTGACCAGCGGTTCCCCGCGGATGTAGCGCCGGAGGTTCTTGATGAAGAGTTGCACGATGCGCTCGTTCTCGCGGATCGACAGCGCCGCGGTGTGGGGGGTGAGCAGCACGTTGGGCAGATCCCACACCGGGCTTTCAGAGGGGAGCGGCTCTGTCGCGAACACGTCGAGCGCCGCTCCGCCCAGCATTCCTTCGCGCAGGGCCCGTATCAGCGCCTGTTCGTTGATGACCGCCCCTCGCCCCACGTTTATCAGCACCGTTCCGGGTTTCATGCGGTGGAGTGCCTGGGCGCCGAGCATTCCCCGCGTCTCGTCGGTGAGTGGCAAGGTCACGACCACCGCGTCGGCTCCGGGAAGGAGGTCGAGCAGGCGGTCGCTTCGATGGACCGCGCCGACGTCGGATGAATCGCTGCGACCCGTACGGTTGACCCCTATCGTGCGCATCCCGAGGGCCTTGGCGACGCGGGCGACTTCGGTTCCGATCGCCCCCAGGCCGAGTATCACCAAGGTCTCGCCGTTCAGTTCGGCCACCGGGTGCTGATCCCAGCGGCGCCCCCGCTGATCGGCCTGCAGGCGCGGCACACCGCGGGTGAAATAGAGCAGCCCGAGCATGCAGAACTCCGCCAACGGTCCCGCGTGGACGCCACTGGCGGTTGTAACGGTCACCCGCTCTAGCTCCTCGGGCGTGAGCGTCGCCGCACGCAGCTGCTCACCGGCGCCGGCTGCGGTCGCCTGCACCCAGCGCAGGCCGGGATTGCTGCGAACCGCCCCGGCCAGGCCGGCTGCCGAATCGCCGGGAAGCCCGAGAAACACTTCCGCGTGCTCGAGCATGCGGCGCCACCGCCGCTCAGCGCCGGCTCCCCGAGTAAAGCCGGCCTCGCCTCCGTGGTCTCCCGGATAGCGGACCGGCGGCAGCAGATCAGGCTCGTAAAGCACCTCGACGTGGCTGCCGTCGTCCCGAATCGGCTCCACCAGCTCGGGTTCGAACGGTGTGACGATCGCGACCGTGATCGTGTGTTGATCGCCGGTGCCGCTCATGGGCGGCTCACGGCTCCCCGGATCCCGGTAGCCATCATGGCTGTTCGGTCTCCCAGTATTTAGGATCCGCGAGCCGCCCCCAATCAGCTGCACGCGTCAGATCTGCCCAGGAGTCGGCGAGTCCCGTAGCGTTGAGGCGTGGCTGAGTCAGATTGAAGTAGTGAGTCGATCGGAGCACATCATGCAGAGTGAAGGTGATGGGAAGGTCGCGCTTGTGGTCGGTGGAGGTACCGGGATGGGCTATGCCGCCGCCCAGCGCCTGGCGGGTCGGGGCGCAAGGCTTGTTCTCGGGGGTCGCCGGGAACAGGTGCTCGTTGACGCGCAGCAACGAATACGGGCCGCCCATGCTGGGGCCTCGGTGGAGATCCTCGCCGGTGACGCTGGGATCGAGGAGCAAAGCCAAGCGCTCGTCAAGGCGGCGATCGAGCACTTCGGGCGCCTTGACATCCTGGTCGGTGCCGCCGGCATCTACGAGGCCGTCGATTTCGCCGATCTCGACGCCAGTTCGTGGCGACGCACGCTGACGGCGACGCTGGACGCAATGGCATTCCCAGCCATTGCAGCCGTACGCGAGATGAAGAAGGCGGGTGGTGGGCGAATCGTGCTGATCTCGTCGATCGACACGATCACGTCTGAGCCGGAAGTGGCCCACTACAACGCCGCCAAGGCCGCGGTCGGGGCGCTGGTGCGGTCGATCGTTGTCGACTGCACAAAGGACGGCATTCAAGCCAATGCTGTTGCGCCCGGCTGGGTGTACACGCCCATGGTCGCAAGCTACATCGATGAGGCTCAGCCCGGAATGATGGACAGAATCAATCCGCTTGGCCGTGCGGCGGACGCTGACGAAATCGGCAACGTGATCGAGTACCTTGCCTTGGACTCACCTCCCTTCCTAACCGGTAGCACCATCTTCGTCGATGGCGGTCAAACGATTCGAGCGGCGATGCCATGAGCTGAGCCCTAGTCTTCACGGGGAATCGGTCTAGCCTTGCGGTGAGACAAGATGCCCATCGATGATCCCGATCTGCAGGCGATTCGCGCAGAGCTCGAAGCCCGCCGGGACTCGATCCGCGCGCGGATCGAATCGCTCACAAAGCGTCCTGAGCGCGGTAGCGCGCTGGGGTTCGGCAAGCGGATCGGCGATGGAACAACCGAGGCGATCGACCGGCTCACGGACATCGGCGTCGGCCAATCGTTAGAGCAATCGCTGGCGCGGACAGAGCGGGCCCTGAAGAAGCTCGAGGAGGGGACCTATGGGTCCTGTGACCAGTGCGGCGAGGCGATTTCACCCGGCCGCATGCGTGCGCTGCCTGAGGGCGTCCTCTGCCTGAAGTGCGCGTCGAAGGCGCCCAGACCGCGCCCACAGGGACGCCGCTAATCGCGTACCGGCACAAGGCCGACAGGGATCCGCGCGCTACGCATTTCGTCGCCGTCAAACAGAAAGAGCAGCAGGAGGAAACCAATGCCTGAAACGATCGCTTCGGCCGGAGCGGCCAACTTCATCGACGGGGAATGGGCCCCGAGTCAGAGTGGCCGGACGTACGAGCGCCCCAATCCTTGGCGGCCAAGCGAGGTCGTCGGCGAGTTCCCCAGTTCGAGCGCGGAGGACGTGGCGGCCGCAGTCGATGCGGCTGAGCGTGCGTGGCCAGCATGGGGGAGGCTGCCGGCGGCCAAGCGCTGTGGATATCTCGCTGGTGCTGCCGACGTGATCGAGCGAGACGTCGAAAAGATCGCCCGCGATATGACGCGTGAGATGGGCAAGCCGATCCGCGAGTCGCGTCTCGAGGCGGCAAGGGCTGCTGCGATCTTCCGGTTCTTCTCGGGTACGGGCTGGCAGGCGCTGGGGCAGCTGTATGAGCAGTCGGCATCGGGGAAAGCGGTGTACACCCGGCGCCGATCCCTCGGCGTGGTCGGTCTGATCACGCCATGGAACTTTCCCGCCGCAATCCCGGCGTGGAAGACGGCGCCGGCCCTGGCCTACGGCAACACCGTGGTGATAAAGCTTGCTCAGGATGCGCCGCTCACCGGCCTCCACTTGGCTCGCGCGCTTGAGGAGGCCGGACTCCCACCGGGTGTGCTTAACGTCGTCATCGGACGCGGGTCGGAGGTTGGTGAACCACTTGTCACCGACCCGCGTGTGCGTGCGATCTCATTCACAGGATCGGTGCCCGTCGGGCATGGCGTGCGTGAGCAGGCGACCCGCGCGGGGAAGCGCGTCCAGCTCGAGCTGGGCGGTCACAATCCGCTAATCGTCACCGCGGACGCCGACCTTACCCGCGCAGTCGAAGCCTGCTACGCCGGCGCGTTCTGGTCGGCGGGTCAGAAGTGCACTGCCACACGCCGAATTTACGTTGAAGACTCGGTATATGACCGGTTTCGAGAGCGGTTCGTCGAGCGGATCGCCTCGGGCCACGTGGGGGACCCAGCCGACCCCGACACCGAGGTCGGCCCGATCGTCAACGAGCAACAGTTCGAAGAAGTGCTCGACGGGATCCAGCGAGGACACGCAGAGGGCGGCACCATCGGTGCAGGGGGCGATCGCAGCGACTCGGAGGCCTACCTGATCGCGCCCACATTGTTTGAGGACGTTGCCGACGAGGCGTTCCTATCTTGCGAGGAAGTGTTCGGACCCGTGACGTCGCTCTATCGGTTCAGGACCCTCGACGATGCGATCGAGCGTGCGAATGCCGTGCGGTTCGGCCTCTCCGCATCGATCTTTACTGGCAGCCTCGAGGCGGCGGAGCGGTTTGAACACGAGATCCAGGCTGGCATTGTGCACATCAACTCCCAGACTGCCGGGGCTGACGTCCATGTGCCCTTCGGGGGGTCAAAGGGCTCTGGCTACGGCCCGCACGAGCAAGGCCACGCGGCGGTCGAGTTCTACACGGAGGAGATCACCGTCTACCGGGACGCTTGACGGATGCCGCTCGCTGACTGTCGTTCTCACAGGCAGGTATAACGTACAATTGTACCCTAATCGTCTGCTAATCAAAACGTCACGTCGGAGGGAGCGGTTTCGTGAGGGTCACCGGGGTCGATGTCCACACCGTCTCGGTTCCCTTCACGCACCCGGAGACCTGGCGGTTCGGGCGGATGTGGGGTCTAACAAACGCAATCGTCGAGGTCCACACTGACGAGGGCGTCACGGGCATCGGTGAGGTGCCCGGAAGCCCGCTGATCGGGCTCGTGCGCGATGCGTTGGAAGCGACGATCCCATGGGTCGTCGGTGAGGATCCACTTCGGGTCAATCAATTCCTTCAGCGGGCGCAAGACCGGGGTTGGCACCACTATCCCTACTTAGGCAACGGCGCCATCGCCGCAATCGAGATGGCGCTGTGGGACATCTGCGGCAAGGCTCACGGGTGCCCGGTGCATCAGTTCTTCGGCGGGCTGGACACCGAGCAGGTTCCGTTCTACTGGTTCGTTGGGGTGGATGACCGGACAACCGCGACTGCGCGAGCGCAGGCCGCGGAAGGGGCAGCGCGCGGGTTCAAGACCGTTTACATCAAGATCGGCTTCGACCTCGAGAACGACCTGGCACTTGCGCGCGCGATTCGTGAGGAGGTCGGCGACGCGGTCGCTGTGCGGGTCGACGCAAACGAGGCGTGGTCGGTGTTCGAGGCGGTCGAAGCCCTGCAGCGGTTCGAGCAGGTCGGCGTCGAGTTCGTCGAGCAGCCGATCGACATGCACGACATCGCGGGCCTGGCCGACCTGCGCTCTAAGTCGAGGGTCAGGATCGGCGCAAACCAGTCCGCCTGGCTGCCGTGGCAGGTGCCGGAGGTGATCAGACAGCACGCCGCCGACGTGATCGTCACCGACCCGCATCAGCTCGGGGGACTGGTGCCGTTCCATAACGCGGCTGCAGCGTGCCAGTCGGCCGGCATTCCAATCTGCAAGCACGCCTTCGCGGACCTCGGCATAACGACGATCGCCGCCTCACACGTGCTCGCCACGCTCCCTTTGCCCCAGCTCGGACACCAGCAGTTCCTCACGTTCCTCGTTCACGATCTACTCGAGGAGAAGATCGAGTTCGTGGACGGAGCGATTCCTGTTCCGACTGGACCGGGCCTCGGCATCGAGCTCGACCGCGAGGCGCTCGAGTTCTACAAGGGGATCTACGAGCAGTACGGCGAGTTCGAGGGTTACGGACCAGTTACCCCGGAATCGCCATTGCCGGCCGAGCTGCACCTCGCCCAACGCTGATGCAGACGTTCACCCCCGACGACCTCAGGTACACATACAGTCCCGCCCACGAGCCCATCGGGACGGTTGCGCCGGGCGAGACTTTCACGGTTATCACCGAGGACTGCTTCACGGGCCGTTACGAGACCCCGGACGGCTTCACGGCCGAGTCGGCGGCGTGGGTTGAGGAGAACCTCAATGGCGTGACGGGGCCGATCGCCGTGCGCCGTGCTGAGCCCGGGCAGGTTGTCGCCGTCGCGATCGAGGGGCTCGAGGCGATGACTCCGGGAGCGGTGGTCGTCAGCCGCTGTGAGGCCTATTCGCCCGCCGATTGGTGGCACGAGGAGGACCATGTGGTGAACCTAGACACGGCCGACGGTCTGATCAGCCTTGCGGACAACTGGCGGGTGCCCGCTCGACCCCTGATCGGATGCCTCGCAACGCAGCCCTCCCGGGAGACGGTCCTGAGCCGCCACGAGGGTGACTACGGCGGCAACGTCGACTGTGGGGAGATCACCGCCGGCGCGACCGTCATCCTCCCAGTGACCGTTCCCGGCGCCGGGCTCTATTTCGGTGATTGCAAGGCGGCGATGGGCGACGGTGAGGTTGTGGCGGCACCCGAGATCGGTGCGCGTATCGTCGCATCGGCCCGGTCATTCACTCGCCCCCGGTCGATGGGTACGCCTCGCGTGATCACGTCGCAAACGCTGACGACGATCGCCTCGGACATCTCGCTGGCGGACGCTTGCCGCACCGCGTTCAAGGAACTGAAGCTCTGGCTCGAGGACGAGTGGCACCTGACTTCGGAGCAGACCGCCGTGGTGATGGGAATCGGCGCGCACTGCCGGATCGGCCAGATAAGCAATCAGCTGCACACCGGCAAGTGCTCAATCGATCGCTCCCTGCTGCCGGATAACGAGGAGGGGAGAGGTGCGCATGGCTAGTGCTCCGTGGCACGGTGTGCTCGTAGCCAACCCGGTCGCGCTGGACAGCCGTCTCGAGGTCGACTACGACAGATACGGCGAGCACGTCGCCTGGCTCGCCGAGTCCGGGTGCGACGGCGTCACCCCGAACGGATCGCTCGGCGAGTACCAGACGTTGAGCGGGGAGGAGCGCACACGAACCGTCGCCACTGCGCTCGAAGCCGCGCCAGAGGGGTTCGCGGTCATCCCGGCGGTTGGCGCATACGGATCGCGTGAGGCCGTGCGCTGGGCCGAGCGAGCGGCGGAGGGAGGCGCTCCGGCCGTAATGGCGCTGCCGCCAAACTCATACCGGGCCGACGAGCGGAGTGTTTTCGAGCACTACCGGGCGGTGGCGGCCGTCGGCCTTCCGGTCATCGCGTACAACAACCCGTTCGACACCAAGGTCGACCTGGTGCCGGAAACGCTCGCGCGGCTACATGATGACGGGCTGATTGTGGCGGTCAAAGAGTTTGCAGGCGATCCGCGGCGCGCATACATGGTGCGTGAGCTGGCGCCTGAGCTCGACGTCCTGATCGGATCCGACGACACGGTGGTCGAGATCGCGCTGGCCGGTGCGAAGGGGTGGGTGTCGGGCTTCACCAGCGCCTTCCCGCGCGCGTGCGTGCAGCTCTACGACGCAGCGATTGCAGGGGATCTCGAAACCGCGCTGCCGCTTTACCGCGTACTGCATCCCCTGTTGCGATGGGACTCAAGGACCGAGTTCATCCAGGCGATCAAGCTTTCGATGGACATCGTGGGCCGTTACGGGGGGAGCTGCCGCCCGCCCCGCGTGCCGTTGACCGCCGGACAAGAGGCCGAGATCCGCGAGCTCACCGAGCGGGCGGTTGAGTCCGGGATCGAACGAGTGTCTTACAGCACGCTCGCACCTCACGAAGCCTGATCAGGTCTCATCGCGTCCCACCCACAAACCGCGGACGTGCTTGATGTGCGAGCTGATAACCCGTTTGGTCGCTGCGCCGTCCCCTGCCCGCATCGTCTCGACGAGCTCGTGGTGCTCCTCGGCCGACGCGACCAGCCGACCCGTCTCGACTAGCTTGCCGAGGCCGTATAGACGGGTCTGTAGGCGGAGGCGGTCGACGAGCTCGGTAAGCCTGGCGTTCCCCAGCTGCGAGATCAGCGCGACATGGAAGCGCCGGTCGGAATCGAGATAGTCGATCAAATCCCCGCCCGCCGCGGCGACGACGATCTCATCAGCGATCTCGGAGAGACGCTCCAAAACTCTCGGCGAGATGGTGTTCGCAACTTCGACAGTGCTTGGCACCTCGAGCAACAAGCGGATCTGCGAGATCTCGTCGAGGTCGGTCTCGGACATCTCGACGACGCGAAAGCCACGGTTGCGCTCGGCGACCACGAATCCGTCCTTCGCCAGCGCGAGCATGGCCTCTCGAACCGGGGTGGCCGATACACCGAAACGCTCCGCCAACACGGGAGCCGAATACAGCTCTCCGGGTCTCAGTTCACCGGCCACCAACGCCGCCTCAAGCCCGCGCCGCACCTGATCGCGGAAGCTCCGGCTCTGGATCTGGGCGATGTGGCTCGTGTCGCTCGCCGCGCTATTGGCTGAGCGCATAGGCCGTGTGCTGCTTCATGCCCCGCAGGCTATAGGCGGCGGCGGCCCAAAACGAGCTTGATCGAGGATATGACATGTGCAATGCTACATGGTACAAGCCTTAGGGCATAGTCCCCGGGACTGGAGGATTAGGCGGTGGCATCGACGACTCAGCCCGCAACCGGCCCATCCGAGGTTGGACCCGAAGGCGGCGCCACGCTTGCTCGTAACGAGATGGGGCTGCTCGGGTCCACGGTGTTTGCGTTTGCGGGCGCGGCGCCGGGGCAGACCGTGTCGATCGTGCTCGCGTCGCTGGTCGCGGCTTCTGCCTACGGGACGATTCTGCCGCTGGCTTTCTCGGGTCTCGCGCTGCTGTTCATCGCGATCGCCTTCCAGCGGCTGAATATGTGGCGCCAGAACGCCGGCGCGACCTATGAATGGGTGTGTCGTTCGCTCAGCCCGTACCTGGGCAACCTGGTGGGATGGCTGATGCTGGTCGCGTTTGCCGGCTTCGTGCTGATCGATGTGATCACGCTTGGAACGAGCTCGTTGGCGCTGTTGGGCCTGTCTCCCAACAATCAGCTTGCCGGGGCGATCGCGATCGTCGTGATCGGGTCAATTCTTACCGCGACGGCAGTCATCGGGCTGCGGCCCAGTGCTCGGCTGCAGATCACCGTCGCGGCGATCGAGTTCTCGATCCTGCTGGTGTTCATCGTCTGGGCGTTCATCGAGGTCTACCTCGTGCACAAGGCCGGGACCGTGCGCCCAACCACTCACTGGCTGAGCTTCAGCGGCACGGGGTCCGGGGTCTTCAGCGCGGCAATGGTCATCGCCGTCGCCTCGATCGCCGGTTGGGACGGCGGCATCTACGTCAACGAGGAGACCTCGCGGCCCGAGAAGAACCCCGGCCTAGGCGCCGTCCTCGGGGTGGTGATCGTCGTCGTGATGTTCCTCCTGATGTTCGCGACGTTCCAAGGCATCGCGCCGCTGTCAGCGCTCAACGCCCATGCCGCCAACGCCGCTGCGTTCGTGGGCCAGCGACTCGGTGGTACCGCCGGTGATCGCGTGATATCGCTCGCTGTCTTCCTCTCCGTGATCGCGACGACTCAGGTCGCGATCATCGGCACCGCACGGCTGACCTTCTCGATGTCCCGCGACCGCGTGCTGCCCGCCAAGCTCGGAGAGATCAGCCCGCGCTTCCGCACCCCGGCCTTCACCACGGCGCTGCTCGGCGCGTTGACGATCGTCTTCGGCATCGTCGACATCTACGTGAGCTCTGTCGCCACCGCGATCCTCGACCTGGTCACGGTCAGCGGCCTGCTCTACGGACTCTTTTACGCGATCACCGGGATGGCAGCCTCGTGGTACTACCGCCGGTTCATCTTCAGGTCGGTCAAAGACGTTCTGATCCTCGGGGCGATGCCGCTCGCCGGTGCTGGCCTGCTGCTGTGGGTGGCCTACAAGGCCGCAATCGCACTTAGCTCGACCGAGAGGTGGATCCTGATCGGGCTCGCCGTGCTCGGAGTGACCATGCTGTTCGTCGCCGTTAAGGTCTACAAGTCGCCGATCTTCAAGATCAAGGCAGAGGCCGCGACCACCACCGACCCGCAGCTGAACGTCGGCGCCGGCTGACCCGTAGCCCGAGCAAAGCGAGACACCAAGTGGAGCGTCTGGACGGCCAGGTCGCGATTGTGACTGGCGGCGCGCGCGGAATCGGCGCCGGCATCGCGCGCGTACTGCGCGAAGAAGGGGCAACCCTCATGATCGCGGACCGCGACGGGTCAGCGGCCCGGGAATGCGCAGCGTCGCTGGATCCTGCCGGAGCAAATGCCGCCGCACTCGCCGTCGACGTCACGAATCGCGACGACCTCGAGGCACTCGTGGTAGCCACTCTCGAGCGGTGGGGACGCATCGACATCCTCGCGGCCAACGCCGGCATCTACCCACACATACCGTTCGCCGAGCTGACGCCTGGCGATTTCGATGAACTGATGGCGATCAATGTCCGTGGCGCAGTATTCGCAGCGCAGGCCTGTAGCGAGCCGATGCGAGACCGACGCTATGGACGGATCGTCCTCACCTCCTCGATCACGGGCCCCATCACCGGCCAGCTCGGGTACGCGCACTACGGCGCCTCGAAAGCAGCGATGCTTGGCTTTATGCGCTCCGCGGCGGTTGAGCTCGCCAACGCCGGGATCACCGTCAACGCTGTGCTGCCTGGGAACGTCCGCACACCCGGATTCGGCGACCTCGGAGAGGAGCACCAGCGCGCCATGCTCGCCGCGATTCCGCTGGGAGTGCTCGGCGAGCCCGACGACGTCGGCTGGGCAGTGCGGTTCCTCGCCTCCCCCGAGGCCCGCTACATCACGGGCCAAACCTTGGTCATCGACGGGGGGCAGGTCCTTCCAGAGAGCGCGTGAGGACAATCCGCTCGCCGAGACCGCTCGGTGTCCGGAGCTATGTGCTCGCGTGCATCGCCGCCTTGATCACATCGAAATCGCGGCATGGGATCTCGAACAGACCGAAGCGAAACACGTAGCCCCATCGCTGCTTGTTCTTGATGAAACTGAGGGAGTCGATCAGCGGATGGATCGGGGTTTCATCGCAAGTCACGAACTCGAGGTTGCGGCGCCACGGCGTAAATCCTGGAGCCATTTCGACCTGATAGAGCTCTTCGTCAGTCACGCGAGCGACGGCAGTAAACGCCTGCAGCGGTTTACCACCTCGCAAGCTTGTCTTCGGCGAATAGAAGACGAGCCAGTCTCCGACGCTCAACCGTTTGAGTCCAGACGCCTTCCCGTGGCCAGCCTGCGTAAAGCCACCGTCAACGCCCGCCCGAACGTGATCACGGCTGATTGTGTTCACCCAGCACTTCACGCCGTGTGGCCGTGGCTAAGTGGTGCCGCAGAACGCAGCGAGGTCGTCGGTGACGCCGATAACTCCGATCAGCGTGCCGTCGCTGCCTACCACGGGTACGCGTAGGGCGTGCGTCGCGATGGCGAGCTCGTAGCCGGCGCGCGCTGGGGCATCGGGCGCAATCGTGGGTCCGGTGCTGGCAGCCTGCACAGCGGCATCGTTCGGGTCGAGGTCGCCGTCGAGATCGTCGCGATTCAGCGAGCCAACGTAGCGTCCGTTGTCGGCAAGGAACGCCATCCTGCGGTGAGAGCTTTCGGCGAACCAGTCCCGGACCTGGGCGACTGTCGCGTCCGTGGGCAACGCGCTAAAGCGTTTGTGGATTACGTCTGCGGCCTTGAGTTCGGCGGTCTCGTCGAGCGGAGTTCGCGCCATCGCAAGCCACCGTACCACCCACGTCACCGTCCGCTGGTGAGCACAGGAGAGCCACCGATGTCTTGATGGCGAACCGAGGTCGGCGCATACTGGAAAGCTGATGTCGAAGAAAAGGAGCCCCGAGGACGGGTCCGGACCAGAAGAGGTCCGAGTCACGATCGTCGTGGAGCAGGGGCGTGTGAGGGCCGCTCTTACCAAGTTGCAAGCGCGCGCTCCAGTCCGCGCCGGGCTGGTATCTGCTGGGCTGATTGCCGCCGTTGTGGCGGGAGCAATCATCGTTGCGTCGTCGGGTGGCGGACGCACAGCCAGGTCATCGGGCGTTTCCTCGGCGCGGCCGGCGGGTTCCGACGCTTTGGCGACGCAGTTCGGCCTTCGATTGACCTGCGCACGCCTCACGGCCGTCCTACCTGACGGCACATACGCCCGGATCGATCTTGATCATTCCGGTCCTTGCGGGACGTTCGGCAATCAAGTGACGTTGATCTTGCACCGCGTTGACGGCGTGTGGGTGCACGAGTTCGAGGCATCCATCTGGACGTGCCCGATAAGGCAGCTTCCTGAGGCGGTGGCGACCGAACTGCGACTCTGCGGCCGAGTCGTCGTGCCATCCCGACCGGTGCCGCGATCGCCGAGCGGCGTCGTTTGAGGCGCCGCGCGCTCGTCGCGAAACTCCGCCCGGACCTCACGGCGTTTCGTGAGAGCCGCGACCTGCGTCGAGTGGTGCTGGGCAACGTCGTGTCCAACCTCGGCACGCAGGCGACTCTCGTGGCGCTCCCTTACCAGCTCTACATTGAGACGCACTCGCCTTTGCTGGTGGGACTGCTGGGGGCGGTCGAGCTCGTTCCGCTGATCTCGGCGTCGCTGATCGGGGGCGCGATCGCGGACCGCATGGATCGGCGGAAGCTTCTGCTGTTCGACCAGATCGGGTTGGTCCTGACTGCGGGCGCGCTCGCGGCCACAGCATTCATAGGGCATCCGCCGGTCGTGCTCCTCTACCTGCTTGCAGCGGTACTGGCCGTGTTCGCCGCGCTTCAGAACGTGGCCCGCTCCGCGATCATCCCCAACCTCGTCGATCCGAGCCGGCTGCGCTCAGCCCTGGCGTTCAACTACGGCCTGACTCAAGTCACCATGGTCGTGGGACCCGGGCTGGGCGGTGTGCTGATCGGCGCTTTCGGCGTGCCCTGGGCCTATACGGCCGATGCGCTCAGCTGCTTCGCGATGGTCTACGGCGCTTGGGCGATAGGCCCACAACGCCCGGTGGCCGGTCAGGTCCATCAGCCCGTCCTTGATTCCATCGCCGAGGGCCTCAGATTCGTGCGCAGAAACCAGGCTCTGCTCGGATCCTTTGCGATCGACCTCGTAGCGATGACCTTTGGCATGCCCCGTGCGCTGTTCGCCGTCCTGTCGGTGAGCGTCTACCACGCGGGGGCGACTGGGACGGGCATCCTCTACGCGTCGGTCGCTGTCGGAGCGTCGGTCGCGGCGCTCACGACCGGGTGGCTAACCCACGCGCGCCGCCTGGGCATGATCGTGATCTGGGCCGTGGTCGCCTGGGGCTCGGCGATTGCGCTCGCTGGCTTGGCGGGATCGCTATGGGTGGCCGCCGCCCTGCTCGCGCTCGCGGGTGCCGCCGACTCGGTCAGCGCAGTGTGTCGGACCACGATCAACCAGACCGTCACCCCGGACTCGATGCGCGGCCGCATGTCGGCGGTCTACATGCTGGTGGTGACCAGTGGCCCCCGCTTGGGCGACATCGAGTCGGGATCCGTCGCCGGTGCCGCCGGCGCCCGCTTCTCAGTCGTCTCGGGCGGCCTGGCCTGTCTGATCGGGACGGCCGCGATCGTGGTGGCTTTCCCCGCGCTCAGACGCTATGGGCGAGAACCGGAGCCGAGCGGGGCAGTTCAGCGTGATCGCCGATTGGAACCGGCGACTGACGCGCTAGAGCCGTAGACCAACGCAGTCCGCTCGCAAAGCGACTCGCCACGGGCGTCGTCGCTGGATCAATCTAACCTGGCGCGGCCAATGCTTCTGCTTGGAATCGTCCTGATCGCCGCGAACATGCGTGCCTCGATCACCGCAGTCGGGCCGTTGTTGTCGGAGATAACGCGGGCCTACGGGTTGTCCGGTACCGAGGCTGGCCTGCTGACCGCTGCCCCCGTGCTCTGTTTTGCGGCCTTCTCGCCCTATGCCCCGAGGCTGTCGCGGCGAGTTGGCATGGAAAACGCACTGCTCGCGGCCATGGTCGCGCTGCTGGCGGGGATCGTGGTTCGCTCGCTGCCGTCGGCGTTCACGCTGTTTGCAGGGACGGTGGTGTTGGCGGCCGGAGTTGCCATGGCCAACGTGCTCCTGCCCGCGCTCGTCAAGCAGCACTTTTCCGCACGCCAGAGCTCGGTCACCGCGCTCTACGCAAACACGATGGGGTTCGTCGCGGCGATCGCCTCGGGCGTGGCGGTCCCGTTGGCTGACGTCCTCCCCGGTGGGTGGCGGGTGTCGCTCGGCGCATGGAGCGTTCTGGTGGTCGCCGGTTTGGTGCTGTGGCTCCCGCGGGTGTGGGACAGACAAGATCCAGGGCCTACGCAGAGGCACACGCCATTGCCGTGGCGGTCGCGCGTCGCGTGGCAGGTCACTGCCTTCATGGGCCTTCAATCGTTCGGCTTCTACGTGATGATTGGCTGGTTGCCGAGCTTCCTGCGGTCGCACCATGTCAGTGCTCGCGGCGCGGGGTTCGAACTGCTTGCGTATCAACTCGCGGCGATCGTTGCCACGCTCTCCCTGCCGCTCATGGCGGACCGTCGACGCGACCATCGCGCCCCTGCCGCCGCCGCGGCAGCTTGCTGTGCGACCGGGTACGTGGGTCTGCTCGTTGCCCCTCACCTGTCCCTGCTCTGGGTCGTGCTCGCCGGCTGCGGCAGCGGGCCGGCACTCGTGTTCGCGCTGTCGTTCATGGCACTTCGCGCAAGCGGCCCGGGTCACGCCGCGGCGCTATCCGCGATGGCGCAGTCCGCCGGTTACCTCATAGCCGCCGCGGGTCCCTTCATGTTTGGCGCGCTTCATGCGCTAACCGGTAGCTGGACCCTTTCGCTGGTCGCGCTGCTCGCGAGCGCCGTCGGATTCTTCGGCTTCAGCTTCTCCGCCGGGGCACCCGAGGCCAGGGTGTAGGGCAGGCCCCGGGGCCGTCCCCTGGATGGCACGGACGCCGCCGCGGGGGCCGAGGGTGATCAGTCGAAACTGGGTGCGGGCGCGGCGGCGGTCGGCAGGGATCAGTCGAGTTCGTTCCAGGATTCGCTCGAGGACGGTGCGCATCTCGGTCAACGCGAAGCTCGCTCCCAGGCACCGGCGGGTGCCTCCACCGAACGGCAGCCACGTATAGGTGTCGGGGGCGTCGGCTGAAAGGAAGCGCTCCGGTCGGAAGCTACGCGGTTGGGGATAGAGGTCGGCGCGACGATGGATCGTACGGATCGAGGGATTGATCTCCATTCCGGGCGGGACCGTGAACGGGCCAAGCGGGAACGGTCGCTCCCGCACGACGCGCCCGACGCCAGGGATCACCGTCCGGAACCGCAGGGACTCCTTGATGACTGCATCGAGGTAGCTTGGGTCGCGCTGTTGTGCTCGCTGCAGGGCCCTGCGATCGTGCAGCAGCAGGTCGAGCGTCCAGGCAAGCCCTGTTGCGGTTGTCTCGTGTCCGGCAAGCAAGAGTGTGAGCAGCTCGTCGCGCACCTCACGGTCGCTGAGGCCCTGCTCGCTCGAGTCACGGGCGAGCAGCAGAGTCGAGAACACGTCGTCTCGCCCTGCCAGCGCAGGATCGGCACGACGGCGGGTGATCTCGGCGTACAGCAGATCATCGACCGCCCGTCTGCGCATCTCGAACTTCTGCGCGGCGCGCGCGTCGTCGCGGCCGCGCAGAACGGCACGCAGGGCGATCACCCCGCGGGGTCGGGCGAGCGGATCGATCATCGACCGGACGCAGGCCGCGAGCTCGTCGCGTTGAGGTCCGAGCTCGTACCCGAAGACCGCCCGCAGCATCACGTTCAGGGTGATCGCCTGCATGGCCGGCAGAAGCCTGAACGGCTTTCCGATCGGCCATCGGTCGATCTCCTCGTCGGCGCAAAGGCGCATCGTCTGGACGTGGGCGTTTAACTGGCGGCCGTGGAAGAACGGGAGCATCAGCCGGCGGTGGCTCAGATGCTCGGCGCCGTCAAGAAGCAGGACGGAGCGGTCGCCGAGAATCGGACCGAGCAGGGCATTGGCTTCGCCCGCGTGGAGGCTCTCGACTGGTCCTTGGAATACCGCTTTAACGAGGTCGGGGTCGAAGACCATGACGAACCCGTCATCGAAGAGCGTCGTCATCGTGACGGCGCCGCCATAGCGCCGCCGCATAGCCTCGAGAAAAGGGACGCCGCCAAAAATGAAGCCCGCCGTCTGCAGCACCCTTGGCAGACCTGGGGACGGCGGAAGTTGCTGGCGTCCCGGGCCGCCGGTCGCCATCGACGCAATGTCTGCCAATGCTTCGGTAGTCACCACGCAGGTTTTAACCAGCCGGTCGCGCAAGCGTCAAGGGAACAGGCGAGTAAAGCTCGCCGAGAAGGACCGCGGATTAGCGGCCCGCCGATCCCTCGCCTGTGGCCTGCAGCGAAGTGCCGGTCGCGCGGATGCCGAGCAGGATCAGACCGGCGGCGACGAAGCCGCTGATAGCCATCACCAGGAATGCCGAGGAGAATCCCCAGGCGGAAGCGGCGCCGAGCACGATCAGCGGTGCGATCGCCCCGCCGACGTGCCCCAGCCCGTCGCTGAGCGCCACCCCCGTGGCGCGAGCGTTCGTGGCGAAGTGCTCGGCCGTGTAGGTGTAGAGCATCGGGACCGTAAGCCCGATGGTGAGCGAGGCGACGAACCCGATGCCGATGATGATCCCCGGGGAGACGAAGTACCCGATCAGCAGCAGCGATACCGCCCAGACCACGGCGAACACCGCCGTCGTGTACTTACGCTCGAGGCGGTCGCTGAAGCGGGTGGTCGCGTAGGCCCCGATGAGGAAGCCAATCCCGGATACGAGCAGGTACGTGGTGCTGTCGGCGAGGCTGTAGCCCTTGTCCGTGAACAGAGTCGGCGCCAACGTCAGCCACCCGTAGTTGCCGATGTAATAGACGAACCAGATCGCGATGAAGAGGACAAGGCGCCAGACCATCGGCCGCCTCAGCAGCGCGCGAACAGGAAAGCGCTCCGCCGCGGCCTCGTCGGTTACGGGCTCGGGTTCTGGAAGGTCGCCCTCGACGACTTCGCGCGCGGTGTCCTCAGCGCTCGCCACCACCTCCTTGGCTTCCTCGACCCGGCCCTGAGAGACGAGCCAGCGCGGAGAGGGAGGTAGGTCTCGCCGCATGATGAGGATCGTGAGGCCGCCGAGCGCGCCGATCCCAAAGAGGATGCGCCACCCGGAGGCGAACGTGGGAACCAATCCTCGCGCGACGAATGGCACCACGGCGAACCCCGCATACGCCATGGTCGTGGCCCAGCTGGTGTAACGGCCCCTAAGGCGAGCCGGCGCGACCTCTCCGATGTAGGTGGTCACCGCAGCGATCTCGGCGCCGATGCCCAGTCCGGCGATAAAGCGAAACGCGATCAGCTCGGTCACGTTCGTGCTGAGCGCGGCCAAGATCGTGCCGAGCGAGAAAACGGCCACCGAGATCCCCAGACTGAGCCGCCGTCCCCACTTATCCGCGATGAGTCCGTCGGCGAACGCGCCGATGATGTAGCCGATCAGGCTGCTCGTGATCGAATACGCGACGGTCGCCTTGGACACATGAAACTGGGTGGCGATCACGGGCGTCGCGAACGAGATCGTCACGATGTCGAAGAAGGCAAAGAAGTAGCCGGCGCCGACGATCCAAAGCAGCTTGCGCTCGTACGGCCAGACCGGGATCCGATCGAGCCGCGCCAGCGGGCCAGCCCGACGACGTCTGATTCGTGGGCGTCCCTCTTGGGTCCCGACGGACGTGCCGGGTTCGCGTGCAGACATCTGACCTCCCTTCCTCTGGCTGATGCCCTACCCGCTGGGCGGCGTAGGAAACGCGTGCCTGAACTGAAGCGCTTACGCCGCGACCCGGGGACCCCAGATCGCCGAGCCGCCTACCTCGCAGCGACCAGACCGGGCGCCTTCATCTCTTCGACGACGACGTCGCCGTCGACCACGATGGGCTCGTCGTCGAGGAACAGGCTGCAGCCCCGCATCGGCACGTCCACGTGGCACTGAGTGTCGTTTCCCCCGCCGAACTCCTGGTTGGGCCCTGTGGAGAACAGGACGTTGCCGTAGAAGGATCGGCCGTGCATGCCGAGGCCGCGACGGTCGGTGGCGAGATAGGACCAGCGGGCCTTTTCGTTCAGGCCCCAGCCGATGTGGGCGATCCCGTACGCCTTCTCATCATCGAACGACGCCATGTAATCGCGCAGCAGGTCCGCGTCGAGATCGCCGCGGATGTCGACGATCCGGCCGCTCTCGATTCTGAGATGGATCGCTGTCTGGGCGTAGGTCTTGAACGGGAAGATGATGTCGCCAGGCGCGATCACAACTGTGCCATCGACGCCGTCGTCGGCCCCGCCCGTGAACAAGAACCCTGAGGGCCAATGGTCCCAGCGGCCAGGCTCATCCGTATACCCATACTCGGTTATCACCGGGTAGACGCCGATGCGGTAGGTGACCTCGGTGCCGAGGTGGTTGGTGAAGCGGAGCTCGCTTGCTTTGCCGAGCAGCTCGCCCCCGTATTCCACTCGTTCGCGCTGGTCCCGGGTGGGGAAAAGTTGCACCAGGTGTTCGATCGGCTCGATGCACAACAGCACGCGTGCGCCGGCGTCCTGGATTTCGAGCTGCTCTTTCGAGAACAGCAGGAACATCGTGTCGACGACCAGATCGGCGGCCTTCAGCGCCTCGAGCGCGGGGCGGTTGTCCCCCAGCGGGGTGGTCCCGACCGTCCACGCGCCGCTATCGCCACTGAGCGTGCTCGACTGGCGCGGCAGGCGCACATGGAAGGCGGTCGCTCCCATGCTCTCGGCGGCCCCCAGAAATGCGTCGGCATAGTCCAGCCGCTCATCGCCCTGAGTGAGGACGGCCACAACTTCGTCGTCTTTCAGCCCGCAAAGCTCGAGTTCCTTGGCGCAAAGGTCGGTGAAGGTGTTCCCACCAAGGTTCATCATCGGCATGACTCCTGTGCTTTGAAGATCGGATGCATATAAAATATTTCATGCTTTGGGCCGGGTCAATGGGGCATGCTGCTCAGGCAAAACTCGCATCACCCGGCGCACTCCCAGAGGATGTTGCGAATCATGCTCGCCTGGCGAGCATTTTTCGCAACCGGGTCCGCCAGGCGCCAAGGTGATGCGATTTCTCGCTCGCTGTCCGCCGGCGATACGCCGGGCCCAGCCCGGGAGCTACGGGAGTACGCGGCATCTCGCTCGCCCACGTCTTGACGCTCGCTCCCCGACGTCTTGACGCTCGCTCCCACGTCTTGACGCTCGCGCCCCGACGTCTTGACGCTCGCGCCCACGTCTTGACGCACACCATATTTTGTATATGATCGCGATCAGGAGCCGGACCCGCCGGGTCGTTGCCGATGCAAGGACACGGCCACCCTCCAACGAACGATCCATCCAAAGACGTGAGGCCCCGGACGAGGGGAGGGCAAAGTGGATAACCCAATGGCAGTTCACGGACCATCGCCAGTCGGCGAAGAATCCGCCGACGAGATCGGGCGCGTCGAGGCACGGGGGATCGATTACGTCCCCGAGAGGGAACGTCACTCGAAGCCGCGCAACCTCGCCTGGGCGATGTTTGGCCCCCAGTTCGGCTTCGGCAACATGGTCTTCGGATCGCTCGGCATTGCGTTCGGGCTGAGCTGGTGGAGCACCTTCACGGCGGTGACGGTTGGGGTTGCGCTTGGTTCGCTGATCTTCGCGGGCGTGGCGATCCAATCGCCCAAAACCGGCACCAACAACGCAGTATCCAGCGGCGCCTTCTTCGGCGTGTCGGGCCGCTATCTCGGCTCGCTCATCAGCCTCTTCATCGGTCTCTCGTTCTTCGCGATCCTCGTCTGGACCTCCGGCCAGACCATCGTGGTGGTTTTCCACCGCATCTTCGGCAGCGGTACCGGGAACGTCGCCCTGTCAATCGCGATGCTGGTGGTGATGCTGATCTCGTTCGCGCTCGCGATCTACGGTCACGCCACCTTGGTCGCCAGCTTCCGGTTCATCGCGATCGCCAGCGCGGGCATTTCGCTCCTCGCGCTGATCGTGCTGGCCGGCAAGTTCCACGACGTGCATGGAGGGACTTATCTGCTTGGCAAGTACTGGCCGACCTGGGTGCTGACGATGGTGCTGGCGGCCTCGCTCCCGATCTCGTGGGGGCCGTTCATCGGGGACTACGGCCGCTACGTACCGACTAAAGCGAAGGCGAGTACGTGCGCCCTTGCCGCGGGGCTGGGCATCTTCGTGGGCTGCTGGTTGTCCGAGATCATTGGGGCGTTCGCCATCACGACGTTCCCCAACCCCGCCACCCCGTTCGCCACAGGGTTTACGCAGGTCTCGCCGCTCTGGTTCGCGGTCCTCCTCATGATCGCGCCAGGTGGTCTCGCGAACATCGAGAGCGCTGCGATGTCCGTCTACAACTCGGCACTGGACGTGCACGCCTTGTTCTGGCGGCTCACGCGGGCTCAGCTGACATTCATCATGAGCGCAATCGGGCTCGCCGCGGCCTACATCGCGTTGATCGCATTCAGCGCGATCAACTCGATCGAGGCATTCGCGACCCTGATGCTCGTCACCTGCACCCCGTGGATGGTGATCATGACCATCGGGCACCTGATGAGGCGCGGACGGTACGAGCCAATGGATCTCCAGGCTTTTGCAAGCACGGCGAAGAAGGGGATCTATTGGTTCACCGGCGGCTTCAACATCAGGGCGTTCGTGGCGTGGGGCGCCGCGGTGGCGGTGGGCATGATGTTCACGTCGACGAGCATCATCACAGGGCCTTTGACCAGTCACGTCAGCGGGATCGATCTGAGCTTCACCAGCGCTGCCGTGGTCGGCGGAGTCCTCTACTACGCCCTGGTCAAATTCTTCCCCGAGCAGGGCGTGATGATCGCGGCGGCTGCGCCCCAGGATGAGGTGACCGTGCCACCCAGCGTGGCGCTGAAGTAGGTAAGAGCTGGAACGCGAGCTCGACCGCAACCGCCTGCGGCTTCTCGAAGGCGCCGGCGAACGGGAGTACAGCGACACCTTCCTGGCCCTGTGGCCCGCTGCGATCGCGTGGGTCGAGCCCTACTACGACGGCGAGCATCTCAGGCGCACGGTCGTTTGGCTACTGCGACTCGATCCAGCCGCGTCCGAGCCGCTGCTCGTCGCCGCGCTCACGCACGACATGGAGCGCCACTTCCCTGGAGGCACTCAGCCGGACAAGGCGGCGGGCGCGTGGGATGACGTCGAATACAACACCAAACACACGCGCCGGTCGGCAGAGATCGTTTCGGGCTGGCTTCGGGGTCAGGGCGTATCCGATCCATTCGTCGATCAGGTCACGCCACCGATCCTGGAGCACGAGTTCGGCGGCTCGCCGAGCGGCGACGTGATTCAGGCAGCCGACTCGCTGTCGTTCCTAGAGGTCAACGGAAGGCTCGTTGCCAAATGGGTGCTGAACGGCGAGACGACGCTCGAGCACGGCAAGCGCAAGCTCGAGTGGATGTACGAACGCATACGCGTACCAGGCGCGGAATCTCTTGCGCGTCCCCTGTACGAGGCTGCGCTGATTGCGGTTGAGAATCGGGCGCGCGAGGGTGCCGTGACTACGCCGTCCGGCTAGCCGACACCCGCTCCAGAAACCGGCGGGTCTCGCGCAGAAAGTCCGCGGTGTTGTCCCAGGGGATCATGTGACCCGCGCCAGGGATCCGGGCGATTTCGAGGTCCGGCCGGGTCTCGGTGATCTCGGCTAGAGCGGATTCGGGGACCACCGGGCTATCCCCTCCATACATGAACAAGACCGGCGGTTCGAGCTCGCGAAGATAGGGCAAGAAATCCTCGCGGTGAAAGTTCTGCCAGGACTCTCGCACCGCGTTCTCGTCGCAGGTCGGCAGCCACTGCGCGCGCAAGACGAGGTGCTCGGGGGTCAGCGTCGGGAAGTACCGGAGCAGCTCTTCCGGCGCCGCGCCCGAACGGGCCGCCTGGAGCTGGTCCATGAAGGCTTCGAGCGACATGGGATACGTTCCCCGGCCGGGCCCGCTCAGCGGTGGGTCGGCGAGCACGACCGGCCCGGCCGCTCCTTGATGCAGCACGCGCACTGCGGCGGCGATGCGCGCACCCATCGAGTGACCGACAAGCGCGGGGCGTTGCAGGTCGAGGTGCTCGATCACCGCGTTGACGTCTCCCGCGTAATCGGTTAGGTCGTAACCGGCCGAGGGCGTGTCGGAGAGTCCTCGACCTCTGATGTCGAGGGTGATCACGTGGTAGTCCCGCGCGAGATCGAGCGACACGAACTCCCATGTCGCCGCGGGGCTGGTGATCCCCGGGACGATGACGACCGGCGCTCCGGCCTCACCGTACTCGAGGTGATGGAGCCTTAGTCCATCTCGGTCGACGTAGCCGCCCCTACCGACCGGTTCCGTTTCCGCAAGCGGCATTCAGCTCACGGCCGGTGCGCCGGCTAGCTCGCTCCTTGCATCGCCGAGTCGCGCCATCACCGTCTCTAGCGGTTCCACATCGGCGTACTTCGAGTCCATATCGAAGATGTTCGAGTCGTGTGGGCCGGCGGCGCGGTCGCCGACACACTCGACGGGCACGATCGTCCGGAATCCCCAGGAAACAGCGTCGACCACGCTCGCTCTCACGCAGCCGCTGGTAACGCATCCGGTGACGATCAGCGAATCGGCGTTGGCACCGAGTAGGAACGGGATCAGCGAAGTCCCGTAAAAGGCCGAGGCTGCCTGCTTGCCGAACACAGGCTCGCCTGGCTGGGGTTTCACGCGGTCGTCGATCTTGCACCACCGGGAACCCTCGATCAGCATGGCAAGACCCGGCATCTTCCGCAGCCACACCAGCCGTTCGAGGTGGCTGTGCTGGAAGGTGACCGCCGTGAACGCGACTGGAAGGCCGGTGCGCCGCGCCATCTCAAGGAGCGACGCCGTCGCGGCGATCACCTCATCCAGGTTCCCCCCGACCGGACTGGTCTCATCCGTGAAGCCGTACTGAAGATCCACGACCAGGACCGCAGGCCGATCGCCGAGGCCCACGCGGCCGCCGATTCCGCTTCGCGAGTAGATCTCGCGCGCGTCATCCAGCGAGTCGCCCCTTGGCCGGCTGCCATCAGATCCGTGGACTGCGGGTACTTGACCGGCCACAACGATCTATTATATATCAAACACCGAAATTGGCCGCCTTTACACCGAAAAGAGGAAATTAGTGCCAGCACTGAACGCGGCCCGCGTCGCCGCCCGGCCAGAGGCGGCCGGATCGCCGTATAGCATCCAATGAGCACCTTGAACACAGCGGAATCCGATCCCGGCGAGCAGGTTCCGGCCTCGCCGATCGACCTCCCGTCGATCCCGGACGTCATCTATCGGCAACTTCGCCGTGACATCGGACGGGGCGTTTACCGCCCGGGACCCATACGGATCCGGCCGCTTACGGAGCGCTTCAGAGTCAGTGCCACCCCCGTGAGGGAAGCACTTCGAAGGCTCGAGGCGGAGGGCCTCGTCACCCTGCGCAAAAACCAGATCCTCGTCAACGCGCTGTCGGAGACCGAATTGCGCGAGATCTTCGCGATCCGAGCGGAGCTCGAAGCCTTTGCGTTGCGCGGAGGCGCCGAGCGGATCCGAAAGGACCCCAAGCTTCTCGCCGAGCTCGAGTCTCAAGTAACGACCATGGACGAGTACGAGCGCGACCCCGAGGACTGGCGCGCCGCCAACGAGAGCTTCCACATGAGGATCTATCGCGCGGCTGGGATGCCGCGGCTGTCTTCGATGATCGACTCGCTGTGGATCGCGGTCGAGCCGTACCTGCGGTTGTATGTGTCGACCGCCGGGAGCTTCCGCGCCAGCCAGGAGCAACATCGATTGATTCTTGAGCACCTGCGCGAGGGGCGCGCCAAGGCGGCGGCCGACGTCCTGCGCAAGCACCTGCAGGAGACGGAGGAGATCGTCGCCAAGGGCATAAACAGCGCCGGCGCCGAAGAGAGGTAGAACCGGTGGGGGCGACGCAGGCAGCGCCGGGGTTCCTCAGCCCGTTCGCCGTTGAGGCACCGCCGGAAGCCGAGGGGTGGCAGCGGCTGTACCCCTATTACTACCTGTTTAGCGAGCCCCGGCGGGAGTTCGAGGAGGAGAAGTTCTGGTTCTTCGACGGGATGCACAACCCCGAGCCTGTGTATCCCTTCGACACGATCATGACCGAGAGCTGGTGGGTTGCGCTCAACCAGTTCGGCACCCGCGTTTATGTGATTCCGCCCGCGCTCGGGATCGACCAGCGAATCGTCAACGGCTACCTCTACATCAGCCCCAATTCGATCACCGACCCGGAGCTGATCGCGACCCGAGCGGAGCTGTTCAAGCGGCGAGCCGGTCACTACTACGAGAACTGGGGCGAGATCTACGACAACTGGATCGCGAAGGCAGAGGACTGCATCCACCGGCTTCGAGAGCTCGAGATCCGGGACCTGCCCGAGGTTGAGCCCGAGGCGGTCGTGTTCTCGCATCGCGGGCTGACGACGAGCTACGACCTGCTCGCCACCTACAACAGGCTGATCGAGAACATGCAGGAGATGGCGTACTACCACTTCGAGATGCTCGGTCTCGGGTACGCCGCGTACCTCACCTTCCGGGACTTCTGCCAGACAGCCTTCCCGGGCATCGCCGATCAGGCAATCTCCAAGATGGTCGCCGGAATAGACATCCTTTTCTTCAGGCCAGACGACGAGGTGCGCAAGCTGGCGGCGCTCGCGATCGAGCTCGACTTGGCGGACCTGATCGTCGCCGACCACGATCCTTATGGGGCGCTGGCCGCCATCAGCGACGCCCCGCGGGGCGAACGCTGGCTCGAGTCCTTCGAGAACGCCAAGGAGCCCTGGTTCTGGTTGTCGACCGGTCCGGGCTACTCACACGAACACCGGGCATGGATGGACGACCTCCGGCTCCCCTTCAACGCGATGCGCGGCTACATCGAGAAGCTGCGCGCCGGGGAGGACATCTCGCGTCCGCTCGAGGAGATCCGCGTAGAAAGCGAGCGCATCTTCGGCGAGTACCGCGACCTCCTCGGGTCCGGCGACCGCGAGGCGTTCACCGAGCTGCGCGAGCTTGCGCGCACCGTGTATCCGTTCGTCGAGAACCACAACTTCTATGTCGAGCACTGGCACCACTCGATCTTCTGGAACCGTGTGCGCGAGTTCGGCCAGATCCTCGCGAACGGAGGCTTCCTGCAGGACGCCGAGGACATCTTCTTTCTGCACCGGTTCGAGATCCACGATGCCCTGTATGACCTCTGCACCGGCTGGGCGACGGGGACTCCCGCACGGGGCCCCAGCTACTGGCCGGACGAGGTTGCCGAGCGTAAGCGGATCATGCAGGTGCTGCGGGAGTGGTCGCCGCCGCCGGCGCTTGGGGTGGCGCCCGCCGAGATAACCGAACCGTTCACGGTCATGCTGTTCGGCGTCACCACCGAGACTGTCAAGCAGTGGCAGGGCGGGGACGCACGCGATGCCAATCAGCTGGGCGGGATCGCCGCATCGCCCGGTGTCGCCGAGGGGGCGGCACGGGTCATCACGTCGGTCGCCCAGCTCGACGAGGTTCAGGCGGGCGAGATCCTGGTCTGCCCTATCACCGCCCCGAGCTGGGCGCCAGTCTTCGCCCGCATCGGCGCCGCTGTATCGGACATCGGCGGCATCATGTCGCACGCCGCGATCGTCTCCCGCGAGTACGGACTACCCGCGGTGGTTGGGACCGGATTCGGGACCAAGCGGATCCGAACTGGTCAGCGAGTCCGAGTCGACGGCGACAACGGCACCGTCGCGATCATCCACTGAGCTCGGAGCGGACGATCTGCGCGCCCTCCACGAGCGCGCGCAGTTTGGCCTGCGCCAACTCGCGCGGCAAATACTTCATCCCGCAGTCTGGACCGACGCTCAGCCTCTCCGCCGGCACGTGGTCAAGCGCGGCACGAATCCGGTCGGCTACCGCCGCGGCTGATTCCGCCGAAGGGTCGCCGAGGTCGAGCACGCCCAGGACGATCCTCTTGCTCGGGAGCTGCTCCAGGATCGAGAGATCGAGACGTGGCTGGGCGGCCTCGAGACAGATCTGATCAGTTGTGCACTCCTCGAGCTCCGCCAGAAACGAGTAACCGCTCGCGCGCTTCTTGACGATCGCCGCATACCCAAAGCAGGTGTGCAGCGCCGTATCTGAGTTGATTCCTTCAAGCGCACGATTCAGGGCGGTAAGCGCCAACTCGCGGGCCGCCTCCGGCCGTGCCTGCAGATACGGCTCGTCGATTTGAACGATGTCCGCCCCCGCGGCCACCGCGTCACGAAGCTCGGCGTTGACCGCCTGCGCATAGTCCAGGGCCATCGCAGCGGGGTCGTCGTAGTAGTCGTCCTGCGCCTGCTGGGTCATCGTGAACGGCCCAGGAACCGTCACCCGGATGCGCCGGTCCGTGTGCCGGCGTAGGAACTCGACGTCGCGCTTCTGCACGGGGCGCATGCGCCGAATGGGGCCGACCACACGCGGGACGGGGTTGGGGTGGCCGGTACGGTCGAGCGCGGTACCCGGGTTGTCGAGGTCGATCCCGTCGAGCGCAGTTGCGAAGCGGTTTGAGTAACTCTCCCGGCGGATTTCTCCGTCGGTGATGATGTCGACCCCAATCAGCTCCTGGTCGTGGATCGCCAGAGCCGTGGCGTCGTCCTGCGCCTGCTCGAGGAACGGATCCTCTATACGCCACAGTTCCCGGGCCGCCACGCGCGGGGGGAGTCGCGCGCGCAGCCGCTCGCGATCGATCAGCCAATCGGGTTGCGGATAGCTGCCGATTACGGTCGTTTCGAGGATAGGCGAGGCCACGCTCCTTGGTAGATTTCAAATATAATAGTTCTACACGGGCCCCGGTGACGCTTCGCCCGGCCTGATGCGACCAGAAAGGCGAACGCGATGACGACGACGCCTCTAGAACGCCGTTTCCCGAGCCCGTTCTCGGTGGAGGCGCCGCGCGGCGCGGAAGACTGGCGCCGTCTGTACCCCTACTACTACCTGTTCAGCGACGAGCGGCGGGAATTCGAGGAGGGGAAGTTCTGGTTCTTCGATGGGATGCACAACCCGGAGCCCGTGTATCCGTTCGACACGATCATGCCCGAGAGCTGGTGGGTGCTGCTCAATCAGTTTCTGACCCGCGTGTGGCCCGTGCCGCCCGCGCTTGGCATCGACCAGAGGATCGTCAACGGCTACCTGTACGTGAGCCCGACCTCGATCACCGACGAGGCAGTGATCGAAGCGCGCGTCCCGCAGTTTCTGGAGCGGGCCGGCTACTACTACGAGAACTGGGACGAGATCTACGAGCACTGGATCGAAAAGGCGGAGGACTGCATCAAGCGGCTGCGCGCGATCGAGTTCAAGCCGCTCCCGGAAATGGAGCCGATGGAGACGATCACCTCGAGGAGGGGGACGACGTCCGCTTGGGATCTGATCGCGTCTTACGACAGGTTGCTCGAGAACATGCACGAGATGGCCTGTTACCACTTCGAGCTTCACATGCTCAGCTACGGGGCGCTGATGACATTCTCAGACTTCTGCAAGAACGCCTTCCCCGGGATCGCCGATCAGACGATCTCGAAGATGGTCGGCGGCGTGGACATCCTCTTCTTCCGCCCCGACGACGAGCTCCGCAAGCTAGCTGTGCTCGCGCTGGAGCTTGGCGTCGACGCTGCGATCATCGATAACGAGGATCCGCAAGAAGCCCTCGGTTCGATCTCAGCCGCGCCCAGCGGCGGGCGGTGGCTCGAGTCGTTCGAGGAGGCCAAAGAGCCCTGGTTCTGGTTCTCCACCGGTCCGGGCTACTGCCACCAGCACCGCGCGTGGATCGACGACCTGACCATCCCGTTCAGTGCGATGCGCGGCTACATCGAAAAGCTGCGAGACGGGGTCAATATCGACCGACCGCTGAAAAACATCCTGAGCGAGCGCGAGCGGATCGTGCACGAGTACAGCGAGTTCCTGCCAAGCGATGACGACCGCGGCGCGTTCCGACAAGTACTGGACCTCGCTCGCCAGGTGTACCCCGAGACCGAGAACCACAACTTCTACGTCGAGCACTGGCACCACTCCATCTTCTGGAACAAAGTCCGCGATCTCGGTGCGGTGTTCGAAACGTTCGGCTACCTGAACGACTCGGAGGACATCTTCTTCCTGCATCGCTACGAGGTCCATCAGGCGCTCTACGACATGCTCACCGGATGGGCCACCACGAACCCGCCCCGCGGCGGCTATTGGCGGGAGGAGATTGAGGTCAGGAAGCAGATCCTGGACAGGCTGCGCTCGTGGGCGCCGCCGCCGGCGCTCGGCGAGCCCCCGGAAGCCGTGACCGAGGCCGCGACAGTGATGCTGTGGGGCATCACCACCGAGATGGTGGAGCAGTGGCTCGGCGCGCAAGACGGTCAGGGAGAAGACGGTGCAGGCAAGGGCGAGCTGCGCGGCTTCGCCGCCTCTCCCGGAGTCGCGGAGGGGCCTGCGCGTGTGATCACGTCGGTCGACCAGCTCGACAGAGTGCGCACCGGCGAGATTCTCGTCTGTCCAATCACCGCGCCGAGCTGGGCGCCCGTGTTCTCGCGGATCCAGGGGGCAGTCTCGGACATCGGCGGCATCATGTCCCACGCCGCGATCGTCTCGCGCGAGTATGGGCTTCCAGCAGTGGTGGGGACCGGCTTCGGGACCAAGCGCATCCAGGACGGCGAGCGCGTCAGGGTCGATGGAAACAGCGGCGTGGTCACCGTCCTGGATACATGACCGGCGAAGCGCACATTCGCTGGTTTCACGAGTGCAGGGCGTCCAGCACGCGCGAAGTGGGAGGCAAGTGCGCCTCGCTCGGTGAGCTGATCGGCGCCGGCTTGGCCGTGCCGCCCGGATTCGCGGTGACGACCGCCTCTCACGAGCTGTTCCTTGTAAGCAGTGACGTTCGCGCTCGCGAGGCGGAGCTGCTCGCATCGCTCGACTACGAGAGCATTCCGGCGGTAACCGCTGTGAGCCAGGAGCTGCGCTCGCTGGTCCAGAGCAGCGAGCTGCCGCGCAGCGCGGTCGACGCGATCCGTGGCGCCTACGGCGAATTGTGTGGTGAAGCGGGAGACGTTGCCGTTGCGGTGCGCTCGAGCGCCGTCTCGGAAGACCTGGCCGGAGCCAGCTTCGCGGGTCAGCTCCAGACCTATCTGTGGGTCGAGGGTGCCGACGCGGTCGTGGAGCACGTGCGGCGGTGCTGGGGAGGGTTCTTCACGCCCGAGGCGTTGACCTACCGCCATCGGCAGCAGATCGGTTCGGAAAACGCGCTGATGAGCGTGGGCGTCCAGCGCATGGTCCGCGCCCGCTCCGCAGGC
>DASYAP010000053.1:0-1844 GCA_036501265.1 Solirubrobacteraceae bacterium
AGCATCCGGCCCGCCCCATCCACCCTGCCCAGCAAAAAGGGTCCGCAACCACCGGCGGTCGCGAACGGACAGCCGACCAATGGCAGCAGCTGCTCGGCCAGGCCGGCTGGCTCCCGACGCGCATGGGCCAGGGCATGATCGGGACTCCGGTCGATTTGGGGGTGACTCGGGGATTTGGTCCGGTCGGGTTGTTGATCTGAGGGGTGCTGGCCGCTGGCCGGTGATCATCGCGTTGTAGCGGGGCCGAAGCCCGGGTCAAGCGGCCGAATCGCCCGTCGGCGCGGGGTTCCGGAGTCGGGTGGGCTGGTTGGGGCTGCCGCTTGACGCGCGGCGCGCGGCTCGGCTATCTCCTCGCGCTGGTGGCGCGCAGGCAGGATCGAAAGTTGCGCGCGTGCTGGGCGACCCGCCGCCGCTCCTTCTGCGCCACGCTGCTGGCTGTTCGACGGTCAGCAACTACGAGGAGGGCGACGTGCGGGTCACGACCGCATTCAATCGGATGCTCGGGCTTCCGGGCGCATGGGTCAGGGATGTGGCGTTCGGTCAGGAGGCGGTGATCGTGACCGTCGCGCTGCGCTCGACGAAGCCTGTCTGTTCGGGCTGCGGCGCGCGCGGCTTGAAGCTCAAGGAGCACCGGACCAAGCGTTGGCGGGCGCTGGATCTCGGCGGCTTGCGGTGCCAGGTCGAGTGCCGGCTCAGACGCCTGTACTGCCCGGGCTGCGGGGACGTGTATGAGGCGGTGCCGTGGGCGCGGGCGGGCTCGCGCTACACGCGCGAGTTCGAAGATCTGACCGCGTGGCTGGCGCAACAGATGAGCCAGACGCGGGTCGAGCAGCTGCTGCGGATCGCGTGGCGCGCGGTCGGCAAGATCCTCGCGCGGGTCGTCGCCGACAAGCTCGATTCAGGCCGGCTGGACGGGCTTCGGTTGATCGGCGCGGACGAGGTCAACTACGGCGCCGAGCACAAGTTCCTGACGTGCGTCGTCGACCACGACGCCGGCTCGATCGTGTGGGCCACCGAAGGTCGCAACGCCGCCAGCTTGCAGGCGTTCTTCGCCGGGCTCACGGACGAGCAGAAGCAGTCGATCAAGGCGGTCTCGATCGACATGTCCGCCGGCTATGAGAAGGCGATCACCGAAGCGGTCCCGGAGGCGCAGGTTTGCTTTGACCCGTTCCATGTCGTGCAGCTCGGCGGCAAGGCCGCCGATCAGGTCCGCCGCGATGAGTACAACCGCCACGGCCGCTCGGCCACCGGCGAAGGCAAGTGGATCAAGGGCACCCGCTACAGCCTGCTCAAGGACACCGCCAAGCAGACCACAAAGCAGCTGCTCAAGCTCGCCGAGGTCGTGCTGACCAACAAGCGCATGTATCGCGCGTTCCTGCTCTACGGCGAGCTGCGCTACGTCTACAAGGTGCCGAGAGAGGAGGCGGCCGAGCGGCTCGACGCGTGGCTCGCTTGGGCGTCACGCTCGCGACTGAAACCGTTCATCAAGCTCGCCCGCACGCTCCGCAAACACAAGTCCGGCGTGCTCGCTGCGATCGAGCTGAACTTGAGCAACGCACGGCTCGAAGCCTTAGACAGCAAGGTGAGGTTGATCTCACACCGCGCTTACGGATTCCACTCCGCAGACGCGCTGATCGCGATGATCTACCTCTGCTGCTCCGGCATCCAAATCGAACTCCCCCACCGATGAGTCACCCCCAGATCGACAGGAGAGCCGGTTAATCAGACGGCAGCTGTGGCTGTGTTCGTCCAGCCGCGGGCACCGGGCTCGCCATGGAACGACTGTGTCGCGAACACCGGCGGGCTCACCGTTCGCCAGCGGCAAGTGGCCTGTGTGCGGCGGG
>DASYAP010000054.1:0-6411 GCA_036501265.1 Solirubrobacteraceae bacterium
CAGAGAAAAGAGCGAGATCAGGTCAGTGGGCATCCACCAGGCCGTATCGAACAGCAGGTTCGGATGATCCGGGGCGGCCTGCCAGATCCACGACAAATCGCAGATCCCGGCGTGAGCGAGGATCAGGCGTGCATCCGGGAAGCGCGAGGCAAGCTCGACCGCGTGTACGCCCAGCGCAGGAATCCCCCGTCCCGCGTGGATCAGGATGGGCAAGCGGCGCTCGTGCGCGATCGCCGCCAGGTCGCCCACCGCGGGGTGATCAAGCGTGAACTGCTCAGCTCGCGGGTGCAGCTTGATCCCGCGCGCCCCAGCGTCGAGTGAACGTTGTGCCTCGGCGACGGGGTTGTCGTGCGGATTGACCCGGCAGAACGGCACCAAGGCACCGGCCGAGTTCCGTGCCGCATCGAGCACCATGTCGTTGGCGCTGCGATAGCCGTCGGGCTCGTGCATGGGGAATGCGAACGCGCCTTTCGCCTGCGCCAGCTCGAGGCCGGCCAGAAGCTCCTCCGGACGCTGCTTCATGCCGTCGGGGTCGTTCTGGCCCAGGTGGGTGTGGGCATCGAATAGCTCGAGGCCCGGAACCTCATCGAGCACGACCTGGTTGAAGGCGCTGAGCACGGACGCGAGCTCAGCGGCGATGCCGTCGCTGGCGTCGCTGCGGGCGGCGTCGTCGGCGTGGGGTTCGAGGCCGACCTCGGTCTTCTCTTCGGTGCTCATAGCTGGATTCGTACCATGAAGCGGCAGTGGTGGACCTCACCGATCCTTGGAAGCTCGGCGGCGTGGTGATCCGGAACCGCGTCGTGCTCGCGCCGCTGGCCGGAATCGGCAACTGGTTCGTCCGCCTTCAGGCCAAGCGCTACGGGGCGGGTCTCGTCGTCTCGGAGATGGTCTCGAGCTTCGCTGTCCACTACCGCAATGAGCGCACCTGCCGCGAACTGTTGCGGATCCATCCGGAGGAGCACCCGGTCTCCATGCAGCTCTTCGGAGCCGATCCTGACGTGATGGCCTCGGCCGCCGAGCACGTTGCGGCCGCCGGCGCCGACCTGGTCGACCTGAACATGGGGTGCCCGGTCCCGAAGGTCTGCAAGACGGGCGCCGGCGCGGCACTGCTCGAAGATGAGGATCGGGCCGTCGCAGTGGCTCGAGCGGCCTCGAGGGGCAGCGGCTTGCCGGTGACGGTCAAGCTGCGCTCGGGGCTGCGGCCAGGGGATGAGCGCGGGTTGCGCCTGGCCAAGGTGCTGGTCGAGCGGGCGGATGTGGCCGGGATCTCGATTCACCCTCGCCACGCCTCCCAGCGCCACCGCGGTGCCCCCAACTACGAGCTTGTCCGCTCGCTGGTAGCGGAGCTGCCCGTGCCGGTCCTCGTTTCGGGCGGTCTGCACACCCGCGAACAGGCCCGGGCGGCCTTCGAGTCGACTGGCGCAGCCGCCGTCCTGCTCGCACGGGGCTCGCTCGGCAACCCCTGGCTGTTCGAGCAGTTGCTCGCGCACACAGACCGGCAGCCATCCCCCGGCCAGGTCCTCGACGAGCTTGACTGGGTGATCGACCGCGCTGTTGACCACTTGGGACGGGAGCGGGCGACCCGCTACCTGCGCAAGTTCTATCCGTGGTACGTCGAGCGCCTCGTCACTCAAGAGCCTGTTTCCGATGCACGCCGGAACGCGCGCGCCCTGCTTGCTGCGCTCCAGACTGCTCCCACCATCGAAGCCGCAGGAGCGCTCTTGCGCGAGCGCTCTCGGACGGACGGCCACCTCGTGGCACTCGCATCCGCGGCCTGACCGGCGCGCGGCTGAGGTCTCTATACTTCCGCGGCCGCGCGGGCCGCGGGGATTGTTGATGCGCCCGCGGCTCGTCTCCCCGCGTCCGAGCGGGCTTTTTTATCTTCAAGCCCCGACAACAGAGCCTGAACACGCAATGCCTAAGGACGTCATCATTACCCAGGAAGGACTCGCCAACCTCAAATCCGAGTTGGACCACCTGTCGACGACGCGTCGTCGCGAGGTCGCCGCGCGGATCAGAGAGGCCCGAGAGTTCGGCGACATCAGCGAGAATGCGGAGTACGACGACGCCAAGAACGAGCAGGCGATGCTGGAGGCCAGGATCGCCCAGCTCGAGGAGAGACTGCGATCGGCGACCGTAATCGATGCTTCCGACCTCGACACCGACGTGGTGAGGGTCGGCTCGATGGTGCACGTCAGGGAAGGCGGTAAGTCCACGAAGTACACGATCGTCGGCTCCGCGGAAGCCAAGCCGGCAGAGCTCAAGCTATCCAACGAGTCACCGGTCGGAAAGGCGCTGCTCGGCCATAAGCGCGGGGAGGAGGTCACCTTCCCGACCCCCAAGGGCGAACGGCGGCTGAAGATCACCAAAATCGAAGCGGCCAAGTGAGGGGCTAGCCGGTGGAGCGCGAGGCTCCGCCCTCCGAGCTGCTGGCCGCGCGACGGCGCAAGCTCGAGGAGCTACGCGCCGCGGGAGTCGAGCCCTTCCCGCACCAATTCGCGGGCGTCGAGCCGATCGCATCGGTCCGGGCTGCGCATGAAACGCTCGAGCCCGGCGAGGAGAGCACCTCAGAGCATCGAATCGCGGGGCGTCTAGTGGCCAGGCGCGGCCAAGGCCGGATGGCGTTCCTCGATATTGCGGATCGCTCGGGTCGCCTCCAACTTCAGGCACGAGTGAACGAGCTCGGCGACGAGCTGCTCCAGTCGCTTTTGGCGCTCGACCTTGGAGATTTGATCGGCGTCGACGGAACGGCATTTCGGTCACGGCGAGGCGAGCTCACGTTGCGCGTCACGGAGTTCACCGTGCTCGCGAAGTCGCTGCGGCCGCTGCCCGAAAAGCACCACGGGTTGCAGGACGTGGAGACCCGCTTCCGCCATCGAGAGCTGGACTTGGTTGCCAACGAGGAGGTCCGGGACCTGTTCGTTACCCGCGCTCGCGTCGTCTCGTCGGCGAGGCGGTACCTGGACTCCGAAGGGTTCGTGGAGGTGGAGACGCCTGTGCTGCAGCCCTTGTACGGGGGAGCCGCGGCGCGTCCGTTCACCACCCGCCACAACGCGCTCGACCGAACGCTCTACCTGCGAATAGCAATGGAGCTCTATCTCAAGCGGCTGATCGTGGGAGGGCTTGAACGCGTTTACGAGCTGGGCAAGGACTTCCGCAACGAGGGTCTCGACCGCGCACACAACCCTGAGTTCACGATGCTCGAGTTCTACGAGGCTTATGCGGACTACCTCGACATGGCCAGTCGCTGCGAGCAGCTTGTGGCGTTCACTGCCTCCGAGGCGGGCTATACGGGAGCGATCGATCTTTCGCCGCCGTGGCGCCGGGAGACCCTGCGAGAAGCGATCCTCGTGCGCACGGGCGTCGACATCGTGCGATTCCGCGACCGTGACTCGCTCGCCGAGGAGATGCGGACGAAAGGTATATCGCCGCCCAAGGACGACACCTGGCCCCAGCTCGTGGATGCGCTGCTCTCAAAGCACGTCGAGCCGGATTTGATCGAGCCGACCTTCATCATCGATTACCCGGTGGAGATGTCTCCATTTGCCAAGAGCCACAGGTCAGAGCCGGGGCTGGCGGAGCGCTTCGAGGCGTTCATCGGCGGCATGGAGATCGCAAATGCCTTCACCGAGCTAAACGATCCCGACGAGCAGAGGCGGCGCTTTGAAGAGCAGCGTGCGCTGGCCGGCCTCGGGGATACCGAGGCGCACCCGTACGACGAGGCGTTCCTTCAGGCGCTGGAGTGGGGGATGCCGCCGACCGGCGGTATCGGCGTGGGCGTCGATCGGCTGGTAATGGTGCTGACCGGAACTCACTCCATTCGCGAGGTCATCCTCTTCCCGGCGATGCGCGACTAGCCCCGGGGCCCGATCCACGTGTTGTACGCTGGCGCGGCTGCCCGGAGACAGGTGCGTCGTACGCTGAAAGGGGAAATTGGATGAAAACGAAGGCCTCGCTTGTTGTGGGGCTAGCCGGTCTGGCGCTGGCGGGCTGCGGCGGCTCGAGCGACCAGCAGCAGGTCCACACGACCTTCAACAAGGTGGTCCATGAACTGGCCGCCCGCAACCCGGCCGCGTGCGACCTTTTCACGAAACGCTACGCGCTCGAGAACACCGGCCTGTCCAATTACCACGCAGCGCTCGCGCGGTGCCGATCGCATACGACCAAGCACAGTCTCTCGCTGCCCAAGGGCCTGCGCGTCGACAGCGTCAGGGTTAAGGGGAACAAGGCGACTCTGAGAGCATCGGCCCCAGGTCAGGGCACCGGCTCCTTCCACTTCGTCAAGGAGTCCGGACAGTGGAAGATCGATTCCGTGACGGCGCGCTGAGCGCTTGAAGCCCCTTTTGAGGGCGATGCCGGCTCACTTTGCCAACCGCGCGTGACACCGCGCACACGCCGTAGCCGGCCCGGCGGGGGCGTGGTGGTGGGTTGGTAGACTGGCGCATGGCCCGAGAACGATCTCGCTTTTGCTCGAATGTCCGGCCTGATGGCGGGACGAAAGGGGGAAGCGGGGCCGTCGGCGACCCCGAACTGAGACCATTGAACGGGAAGCTTCTAGCAGTTGACAGAGTCGTCTCTATCATCGGTAACGAAGCCGCTTTCTTTTAGACCGCCAGACCCAAGTGCACCATGTTCGAGCGATTTACTGAACGAGCCCGCCAGGTAGTCGTCCTTGCTCAGGAAGAGGCGAGGACCCTCAAGCACAATTACATCGGTACCGAGCACATCCTGCTTGGCCTCCTTCGCGAAGAGGAGGGCCTCGCGGCCCGTGTGCTCGAGTCGCTCGATATCACCGTTGAGCGGGTCCGTGCTCAGGTAGTGCGGATCGTCGGCTCCGGCGAGGAGGTCACTTCCGGCCAGATTCCGTTTACGCCGCGCGCCAAGAAGGTGCTCGAGCTCGCCCTGCGCGAGGCGCTGAGCCTCGGCCACAACTACATCGGTACCGAACACATCCTGCTCGGGCTGGTGCGCGAGAACGAGGGCGTCGCCGCTCGCATCCTGCTCGACTTCGATGCGGACTCCGAGAAGATCCGCAACGAGGTGATCCGGATGCTGTCGGGGCCCGGGAGCCGTCAACGTTCCGGGGCGGCGGCCGGTGCCGGCTCGGGCGCCCCGGAGGGGAAGAAGTCCTCGAAGCTGCTTGACCAGTTCGGGCGCAATCTGACCAAGCTCGCCGCCGAGGCGAAGCTCGACCCGGTGGTGGGACGCGAGACGGAGATCGAGCGCATCATGCAGATCCTCTCGCGGCGCACCAAGAACAACCCCGTCCTGGTGGGTGAGCCCGGCGTCGGCAAGACAGCCGTGGTGGAAGGCTTGGCGCAGCGCATCACCGCAGGCGACGTGCCCGAGCTGCTCAAGGACAAGCAGATCTACACGCTCGATCTCGCTGCCCTGGTCGCCGGCTCCAAGTACCGCGGCGAATTTGAAGAGCGGCTGAAGAAGGTGATGAAGGAAATCACCCAGCGCGGCGACATCATCCTGTTCATCGACGAGCTTCACAACCTGGTCGGCGCGGGCGCCGCCGAGGGTGCGATCGACGCTGCCTCGATCCTCAAGCCGGCCCTCGCGCGCGGAGAGTTGCAGACCGTCGGCGCAACGACACTCGAGGAGTACCGCAAGTACCTCGAGCGCGACTCGGCACTCGAACGCCGGTTCCAGAAGATCACGGTCGACCAGCCGACCACCGACGAGACCGTGCAGATTTTGAAGGGCCTGCGTGACCGCTATGAGCAGCACCACAAGGTCAACATCACCGAAGAGGCGCTGCAGGCAGCCGCCGACCTCGCCGACCGCTACATCTCGGACCGGTTCTTGCCCGATAAGGCGATCGACCTGATCGACGAGGCCGCCTCGCGCATGCGCATCAAGTCGATGACCTCGCCGCCGGTCTACCGGGAGCTCGAGGACCAGATCGAGCAGACTCGCCGAGCCAAAGAGGACGCGATCGAGAATCAGGAGTTCGAAAAGGCAGCCAACCTCCGCGACGAGGAGCGCCGTCTCACCAAGCAAAAGCGCGAGCTGGCCGAGCAGTGGGAGGCAGGCGAGTCGACCGAGCGGCCCGCGATCGGCGAGGAAGAGATCGCCGACATCGTCTCAATGTGGACTGGTATTCCAGTGTTCAAGCTGACCGAGGCGGAGACGGCCAAGCTCATGCGGATGGAGGACGAACTGCACAAGCGGGTCATCGGCCAGCATCCCGCAATCGAGGTCGTTTCGAAGGCGATCCGCCGTTCTCGCGCCGGGCTCAAGGACCCCAAGCGACCGACGGGATCTTTCATCTTCCTCGGGCCCAGCGGCGTGGGCAAGACCGAGCTTGCACGGACGCTCGCCGAGTTCCTCTTCGGCGATGAGGACACGATGGTCAGGATCGACATGTCCGAGTACATGGAGAAGCACGCCGTGTCGAGGCTG